>CANHKH010000089.1 GCA_947460165.1 Comamonadaceae bacterium | reverse complement strand
GCCACGGCCCGCAAAGCACTGATTGAACAACGTTTGAACCTGCCCGACCGCCTGCTGCGGGCCGAACTGTTGCAGCGGGTGCTGCGCATCTGGCTGGTGGGCCGGCCCGACGTGGTGATAGGCGCTTACTGGCCCATCAAAGGCGAGTTCGACCCGCTGCCTGCTCTTTACCGCTGGCAGGAAGACGCGCTGCTGGCCAGTCTGAGCGACAACCAAGACGCTGGCCAGGCCGAGCCTGCCTTGGCCACGGAAAGCCTGGCCCAGCACCAAAGGCGAAAAATCGGCCTGCCGGTGGTCGACAAAGTCAACAAAACCCTGAGTTTTCACGCCTGGTACCCGGGCTGCCCCATGGAAGAGGACGCTTACGGCATCCCCAAACCCAAAGACACCGAGCAGGTGAGCCCCAGCTTGCTCTTGGTGCCTTGCGTGGGCTGGGGCCCGGGTGGCTACCGCTTGGGCTATGGCGGCGGCTTTTACGACCGCACCCTGGCCAGCATCACCCCCCCACCTGTGACCGTGGGCCTGGGCTACAGCATGGGCTGGCTGCCCGAGCTCCTGCCCGAAGCACACGACGTGCCGCTGGACGCCATCTTGAGCGATGAGGGCGTGGCCTGGCAAAAATGAGGCTGGGCTTGAGGCCCATCTCTGGCCAGCGCCTGCAGGGCAAACGCGCTTAATGCGGCGCCGATGGCGCCAAGCTGCGCACTTCCGCCGCGTAGCCCTTGAGGGTGTCCACAGCCTTGCTGCGCTGGTCTCGGGTGGTGCTTTGGTGCAGTTCGGCCACCACGCTGCACATTTGCTGGCGCGCGGCCAAGCTGGCGGCGCGGTCGGCGGGGTCGGCATCGACCATGCTGCGCGCCAACATGGTTTTCAAGCCGGCGCGCACCTGCTCGGCAGGGGCGTTTTGCAAGCTTCGCAAGCTTTGCACCAGTGCCTGCTGGCGCTTGAGGCGGCGCGCATACGAGCCGCTGGCGTCCCACGGGGAGGCGCTCAAGGCCTTGGCCAGCAGCCGCTTTTGCTCGGGTTGCAGGCGGCCGTACAGGGTTTCTGACCGTGACACGGCCTGCTTGAAGCGATCTTTGGCCAATTCGTCTGCGGTCACATTCAGGTACTTGTCGCGGAATTCGGAGTTGGACTTGGCCTGCTTGCGCTCGAGGTCCGTGAGCTGCGCCGCACTCAAGGAGGCCACCGCCTGCAAGGCGCTGGGGTCCAGCGCCTCGACTGCGCTGGACAAGTCTTCCAAGCGCTGCACCACTTCGTCGGCCAAGGCGCAGACCTGGGTCGCGCCCAACTCGCCTTGCACCGCGACCTGCCAGCGCCCCAGCAACTCCACATAGCCAGGCAGCTGCTGGCGCCGGTGCCAGGCATGCACCTGCACCATGGCTTGGCGCATGGCGGGGCGCTGCGGCTCGCTGAAGGACACGTAGTCTGTCAGCCACCACCAAGCCAGCTCATTGGCGTTGTTGTAAGCCAGCTTGATGGTGCTGCAGGCGCTCAGCAAGCCGAGCAGCAAGGCCGCCATCAGGCTGGTGCGGATAATCTTGATCAATTTCAAATGCTTTCCAGGAATTCACCCATGGTCACTGCCCGCTCATCCACGGCCCCCAAGCTAGACGTGGTCATCATGGCCGCGGGCAAAGGCACGCGCATGAAAAGCGCCAAGCCCAAAGTGTTGCACCGTTTGGGCGGTCGCGCGCTGCTCGGCCATGTGCTTGACCGGGCTGTGCAGTTATCGGCCAGCCAAGCGATTGTCATCACTGGCCATGGCGCAGACCAAGTGGAAGCGGCGGTGCAGGCCTTGGCCCTGCCCGGATTGCAGCTCTTGTTTGCTCGGCAAGAGCCCCAGTTGGGCACCGGCCACGCGGTGCAACAAGCGCTGCCGCACTTGCAGGGTGGTGGCGTGACGCTGGTGCTCTCAGGTGACGTGCCACTGACCGAGGCGGCCACCTTGGAGGCCCTGCTGGCCGCCTGCGCTGGCACCCGCCTGGCCTTGCTCACGCTGAACATGGCCGAGCCCACGGGCTATGGCCGCATCGTGCGGCAAGGCGATGAGGTGCGCGCCATCGTGGAGCACAAAGACGCCAGCGACGAGCAGCGACAAATTACTGAAATTTACAGCGGCATCATGGCCGTGCCCACCTCTCTTTTGCGCGGCTGGCTGGCCCGCTTGGACAACCGCAACGCTCAGCAAGAGTACTACCTCACCGACGTGGTCAAGCTGGCGGTGGCAGACGGCGTGGCCGTGGTGGCCCACCGCATTGCAGATGCGGCCCAGGTGGCGGGCGTGAACAGCCCGGTGCAGCTGGCCGAGCTCGAACGCGTGTACCAAGGCCGGCGCGCGCTGGCCCTCATGGAGCAAGGCGTTCGCCTGGCCGACCCGGCGCGCTTGGATGTGCGCGGGGAATTGGTCTGCGGCCCCGATGTGGAAATTGACGTGGGCTGCGTGTTTGAAGGCCGGGTGGAGTTGGGCGCAGGCGTTCGCGTGGGCGCCCACTGCGTGGTGGCCAATGCCCGCATTGCCGCAGGCGCAGTCATCCACCCCTTCACCCACATTGACGGCGAGGCTTTGGGCGTGGAGGTGGGCGAAGGCGCCCTCATCGGCCCCTTTGCCCGCCTGCGCCCAGGCGCGCAGCTGGCGGCCGAGGTGCACATAGGCAATTTTGTGGAAGTGAAAAACTCCACCCTCGCCCGTGGCGCCAAGGCCAACCACCTGGCGTATTTGGGCGACGCCACGGTGGGCGAGCGCGTGAACTACGGCGCAGGCAGCATCACGGCCAACTACGACGGCGCCAACAAACACCGCACCGTGATTGAGGCCGACGTGCATGTGGGCAGCAACTGCGTGCTGGTGGCGCCCGTCACCCTGGGCGCGGGCGGCACCGTGGGCGGTGGTTCCACCATCACCAAAGACACGCCCGCCGGAGCGCTGAGTGTGGCGCGCGGCAAGCAGTTGTCCGTGGCGAATTGGCAGCGGCCAGTGAAGAAAAAATAAGGGGCGAGGGAGCTGAGCTGGGCTTCCGATTTCCTCCCTCCCCCTCTGGGGGAGGGCCGGGGTGGGGGCATTGCGTGGCACCACCGTTTCCTCACGCGTGCCCCTCTCCCCAGCCCTCTCCCCAAAGGGGCGAGGGAGCAAGACACGCCTTCCCCGATTTCCTCCCTCCTCCTCTGGGGGAGGGCCGGGGTGGGGGCACCGCGTGGCACCACCGTTTCCTCACGCGTACCCCTCTCCCCAAAGGGACGAGGGAGCCCAAACTCGCGCCGTGCTCAGCCCCGACCTACAAAGGGCATGCCAGTGGCCATGACGGTGGTGAACAAGATGTTGGCGTTGAGCGGCAGGCCGGCCATGGTCATGAAGGTGTCGGTGACGGCCGAGATGTCCATGCAGGGCTCGGGCTTGTGGCTGCCGTCGGCTTGGGGCACGCCGCCTGTCATTTTGGCCGTCATGTCGGTGGTCACGTTGCCAATGTCAATTTGGCCCACCGCAATGTTCAATGGCCGACCATCGAGGGCGGCAGCGCGGGTCAGGCCGGTGATGGCGTGCTTGGTAGCGGCGTAAGCGATGGCGCCTGGGCGCGGCACTTGAGAGGAAATGGAGCCGTTGTTGATGATGCGCCCGCCCTGGGGCGACTGCGTTTGCATGAGTTTGAAGGCGTGCGAGAGGCAGTAAAACGCGCCATGGAGGTTGATGCCCACGGCCCGGCGCCAGTCCTCGCCGCTCAGATCGCCAGGCAAGGCGTAGGGCAAGGAGATGCCGGCGTTGTTGAACAAAAGGTCCAGGCGGCCAAAGCGCGCTTTGACTTGCTCAAACAGGGCTTGCACCTGGGCTTCGTCAGACAAATCGGCCGGCATGGCCACGGCGTGTGCGGCGTGTTCGCCCGCTTGCGCGATGGCCGCGTGCAAGACCTCCGCACGGCGGCCGACAAATACCACTTGCCAGCCGCCCTGCAGCAGGGCATGGGCGCAGGCCTTGCCTATGCCTGAGCCGGCGCCTGTGACCAGGGCGATTTTTTTCATGGCGTTTCTTTCAAAAAAGCAGTCAGGCCAGGGCCTGGCCAAAGTCAATTTGCACCTTGAGCGATTGGCGCTTGTCGCCCGCAAGCTCAAACGCTTCGAGCGCGCGCTCCAGGGGCAGTACCGAGGTGATGACGGGCTTGCCGTCGATCAGACCGTCATTGAGGAACTTGACGGCGGTGGCAAATTCGGGATGAAAGCGAAAGCTGCCGCGCAGATCGATTTCTTTGGCCACGATCTGGTTCATGGGCAGGGCGATGTCGCCGCCCAAGCCCACGGTGACCAGCACGCCGCGGGGGGTGATGACGTCGAGCGCCGCGCGCAGCGCAGCGGGGCTGCCCGAGGCCTCGAACACGGCGTCAAACTGGCCTTTGTCGGCCTTGTAAGCGTCCAGGCCCTCGGGCGTGGTGGCCAGGTTGACGGCCTCGTCGGCGCCCATGGCCAGGGCGCAGCGCAGCGGCAACTCGGCAATGTCGGCGGCCACAATGCGCGCCGCACCACCGCGGCGCAGCGCGCCTATGAGCAGCGAGCCAATGGGGCCGCAGCCGGTGACCAGCACCTGCTTGCCCAACACGCCGCCGGCACGCGCCATGGCGTGCAGGCCCACCGACAAGGGCTCGGCCAACGCGGCTTCTGACAGGCTGAGGTGGTCGGCAATCGGGTGTGCCTGGGTCGCATCAATCACCAGCTTTTCACTGAACGCACCCTGGATGTGCGGAAACGGCATGGCGCTGCCGTAAAAACGCATGGCCAGGCAGTGGTTGTGCTGGCCTTGCTGGCAGTAACGGCACGCACCGCAGGGCCGCGAGGGTGAAATGGCAATGCGCTGGCCGGCCTGCCAGCCACTGGCTTGCGCACCCACGGCCTCGACCACACCCGAGACCTCGTGACCCAGCGCCATGGGCTGCTTGATGCGCACCGTGCCAAAGCCGCCGTGCTGGTAGTAATGCAGGTCAGAGCCGCAGATGCCGCCAAAAGCCACCCTCACCAGCAATTGGTGGGGGGCCATGGCGGGGGCGTCAATGGCGTCCATGCGCAGGTCTTGGGCGCCGTGGCAAATGAGGGATCGCATCAGAGGAGGTCCTGAAAAATTCAAAGTGTGGCCGTCAGGCCGCCGTCCACATACAAGATGTGGCCATTGACAAATCGCGCCGCGTCGCTGGCCAGAAACACGGCCGCGCCGCTCAGGTCGTCGAGGTTGCCCCAGCGCCGATTGGGCGTGTGCTTGACCAGCCAGTCGCTAAAGACAGGGTCGTTCACCAGCTTTTCGGTCAGCTCGGTTTTGAAGTAGCCCGGCCCCAGGCCATTGACGTTCAGCCCGTGCGGCGCCCAGTCGATGGCCATTCCCTTGGTGAGCATTTTGATGGCGCCTTTGCTGGCCATGTAGGGCGCGGTGCCGGGGCGGCCCAGCTCGCTTTGCACCGAGCAGATGTTGATGATCTTGCCCGCACCGCGCGGGATCATCTTGAGCGCCACGGTCTTGCCCACAAAGTACACGCTGTCCAAGTTGGTCCGCATGAGCTGGTGCCAGTCTTCGTCCAGGTACTCGTGCAAAGGCGCGCGTATGGTCATGCCGGCGTTGTTGACCAAAATGTCTATCGGGCCTTCGGCCTCAATGTGGTCTATGCCCTGGCGCACGCTGGCGGCGTCGGTCACGTCAAAGGACAGGCTGCTGACCGACAGGCCTTGGTCCTGCAGCGCCTGCACGGCCGCTTGCAGCTTGGCAGGGTTGCGGCCATTCAAGATGACGTGCGCACCGGCCGTGCCCATGGCGTGGGCCAATGCAAAACCAATGCCGCCCGACGAGCCGGTGATGAGGGCGCGGCGGCCCGCGAGTGAAAAACTATTGAGGACGGTCATCGTGCCAACATCCATTTCAAAGGGGTGAGAACCAGTTCAGGAAAAGCGATCAACAAACCCATGACCACCACTTGCGAGAGCAAAAAGGGCATCACGCCCTTGATGACCTCGTGCATGGGAATGCGGCCCACGCCGCACACCACATTGAGCACCGTGCCCACAGGTGGCGTTAAAAGGCCAATGGCATTGTTCATGATAAAGAGCACGCCAAAGTACACCGGGTCTATCCCGGCTTGGCGCACCAGCGGCATGAGCACAGGGGTGAGGATCAGCACCGTGGGCGCAAAGTCCAGCGCCGTGCCCACCACCAGCACCAAGAGCATGAGCATGACCATCAGCAGCTTGGGGTTGTCAATAAAGGGCCTGAGCAGCTCCACCACCTGCGCCGGGATGTTGGCCACCGTGATCAGCCAGGCCGAGACCAAGGCGGCGGCCACCAAGAACATGACCACCGACGAGGTTTTGGCCGCGGCCAGCACCAGCCCGTAAAGCTGCTTGACCTTGATCTCGCGGTAAATGAACAGGCCGACCACCAGCGAATAGACCACCGCCACCACCGCCGCCTCGGTGGGCGTGAACACGCCCATCTTCATGCCGCCAATGATCAACACCGCCAGCAGGTAAGACCAAAAAGCGTCTGCCGTGACCTTCAGGCGCGCCTTCAAGGGCACGCGCGGGCTGGTCTTGACCTGGTCTTTGCGGGCCACGATCCACCAGGTGACCATGAGGGCCAGGCCCATCAAGATGCCCGGAAAAATACCGGCCATGAAAAGCTTGGAGATGGAGACGCCGCCAATCACGCCGAACAAGATAAAACCAATGGAGGGCGGGATCACAGGCGCGATGATGCCGCCTGCGGCAATCAGGCCGGCCGAGCGGTCCATGCGGTAGCCGGCGTCGCGCATCATGGGCATCAACACGGCGGCCAAGGCGGCGGTGTCGGCCACGGCCGAACCCGACAAGCTGGCCATGATGATGGCGGCAAACACCGCCACATAGCCCAAGCCACCGCGAAAGTGCCCGACCCAGACCAGCGCCGAGTTGACGATGCGCCGGCTCATGCCGCCAGCGTTCATCAGCTCGCCGGCCAGCATGAAAAAGGGCACGGCCATGAGCGGAAAGTTGTCGGCCCCGTTGATGAGGTTTTGCGAGACGATTTGCGTGTCAAAGTTGTCCAGGTGCAGCATCAAGGCCACGCCGGAGACGATGAGCGAAAAAGCCAGCGGCATGCCCAGCGCCATGGCGCCCAGCAGCGAGACCACAAAAATGAGAATGGTCACTTGGGTCCCCCGGCGGAGTGGGCAGCCACGTTTTCTTCAGAGTCGGTGATTTGAATCAAGTCGCTTTCATTGAACTCGCCCCTGGCCAGCCGCAGCAGCTTGGCCACAATCATCAAGCCCATGGCCACGCTGGCGATGTAGCCCACGCCATAGACCCAGCTCATGGGCAGCTCGGTGACGGCCGAGCGCGTGCTGGCGTTGATGCCGTGCTGCTTGAAGGTGCCGTAAAACATGAGCGCGCAGCACATCAGAATGAGCACATTTGAAATGGCAAAAGCGATTTTTTTGCCGCGCAAACTGAGCTTGCGCACCACCGAGTCCAGGCCCAGGTGGGCGTTGTCACGCATGGTCACCACCGCGCCCAAAAAGGTGATCCAGATGAAGAAAAACCGCGACAGCTCTTCCGAATAAATGATGGAGTCGTTAAAGCCGTAGCGCAGCACCACGTTGCCAAACACCATGACCACCATGGCGGTGAGCAAGAGCACCAAAGCCAGCTCGGCCAAGCGAAAAAACAGGTCGTTGAGTTGTTTCATGGTGACGAGGCAAGCCCCCCTGGCCTTGTCAAAGGCCTGAGGGGCTTGGTGCAAAACGCTTTACTTGGTGTCCTCAATCGCCTTGAGCAGGGCAGGGCCGTTTTTCTCGGCAAAGGTCTTGGCAATTTCAGCCGAGACGATTTTTTGGAACGGCGCCATGTCCACGTTCTCAATGACCTGCATGCCCGATTTTTTCAGCTCAGCCACCACCCGGCCCGCGTTTTGGGCGTTGAGGTTGCGCTGGAAGGTGGCGGCCTCACGCGCGGCATCGACCATGATTTTTTGGAAGTTGGCGGGCAGGCCGTCGAACTTGGCCTTGTTCATCACCAAGATGATGGGCGAGTACACATGGTTGCTCACCGTCAGGTGTTTTTGCACCTCGTAGAACTTGGACGAAAAAGTCACGTTGATGGGGTGCTCTTGCGCATCAAAGGTGCCGGTCTCCAAAGCGGTGTACAGCTCGGCAATGGGCATGGGCGAGGGGTTCATGCCCAGCAGCCTGAAGGCCTGAATGTGGTACGGGTTGGGCGTGGAGCGGATTTTCAGGCCCTTGAGGTCTTCAGGCTTGTTGACCGGGCGCTTGTTGTTGGTGAAGGCGCGCCAGCCGTTTTCCCAGTAGGCCAGGCCCTTGAGGCCGTGGGGTGCCAATTCATTGAGCACGCCGGTGCCCACCGCGCCGTCGAGCACGGTGTAGGCGTGCTGGGCACTGCGGAACACAAAGGGCAGCTCCATGGCCGCCGTGTTGGCCACGATGCCGTTGTAATTGGAGGCGCCGCTGGAGACGATGTCTATGGTGCCGCCGCGTGCGCCGTTGATCATGGCCGCGTCATTGCCCAGTTGGTTGGCTGGGAAGATGGTGATTTCCACGTCGCCATTGGTGCGCTGCTTGACCAGCTCGGCCATTTTGGTGGCGGCGGCGTGCTGGCCGTCGGTGGTGTTCACCGCGTGGCCCAGCTTGAAGTTGAACTTGGCGGCCAAGGCGCTGGAGCCGGTGACAGCCATCAGGCAGGCCAGCAAAAGTTTGGACATTTTCATAGCGTTGTCTCCTGTGAGGGTGGTGGGGTGGGAACTTGAAAAATCAGTCGGTGGGCAGGCCGTACTCGTCGGCCTTGAAGATGGTGTGAAAGACGGTGCCATCGAACATCGCGATCAAGGCCTTGGAGACCTCTTTGCTTTGCATGCGCACCTCAGAGGCCAAGGCCTCGTCTATGGATTCACGCGTGGGAAAGCGCACCGACAGCACCAAGGCCAGGTGCGGGTCGCTCACGTCGCTCTCGCTTTGGCGCAGCACGCGCACCTCTTGCGCGCCCGGAAAGCGCGTCCACAGCGGCACCAGCTCGCGGCGTATGTACTGGGTGAACGCCTCCTCCATGCCGGGTTTGACGGTACCGCGAAAAAATGCACATCGGATGAACATGAAATCCTTAGGGTGGGTAAAAAAAGGGGCTCAGGCAGTGACCTGCTCTGGGCAAAGCTGGGCCTGGGCCAAGCGCACCAGCTCAGCCACAGGCAGTGACAGGTCCAGGGTGAGCACATCGGGCTCGTCGGGCTGCGGCCTCTCCAGTGTTTGCAGCTGGCTGGTCAGCAGCTCGGCGTGCATGTAGTGGCCCAGGCGCGCCGACAGGCGCTGGCGAATAAGCTCGGCATCGCCGTCTAAAAACACAAAGCGAACGGCCGGTGCCAGGCTGCGCAGGTGGTCGCGGTAGCTGCGCTTGAGCGCCGAGCAAGCCACCACCCGGCCGCTGCGGCCCAGGCTGGGCAGGTCCGGCGTCACGTCCTGCGCCAAGCACTGGCCAATGCGATCCAGCCAGGGCCAGCGGTCGGCATCGTTGAGGGCTTGGCCGGCGCGCATTTTGGCCACGCTGTGGGGCAGGTGCAGGTCATCGCCGTCAATCATCTCCAGGCCCAGCTGCGCG
>CANHKH010000088.1 GCA_947460165.1 Comamonadaceae bacterium | reverse complement strand
GTGCTGCGTCTGAATGAAATGTCGGCCAAGGGCACCCTGGCCTTGCGCGCCATCAACGTCAACGATTCCGTCACCAAGAGCAAGTTCGACAACCTCTACGGCTGCCGCGAGTCCCTGGTGGACGCCGTCAAGCGCGCCACCGACGTGATGATTGCTGGCAAAGTGGCCGTGGTCGCCGGCTACGGTGACGTGGGCAAGGGCTCGGCCCAGGCCCTGCGCGCCCTCAGCGCCCAGGTGTGGGTCACCGAGATCGACCCCATCAACGCCCTGCAAGCCGCCATGGAAGGCTACAAGGTCGTGACCATGGAATATGCCGCCGACAAGGCCGACATTTTTGTCTCGGCCACCGGCAACAAAAACGTCATCACCTACGCCCACATGGCCGCCATGAAGGACCAGGCCATTGTTTGCAACATCGGTCACTTCGACAACGAAATTGACGTGGTGTCGCTGGAAAAATGCGAGTGGGAAGAAATCAAGCCCCAGGTCGACCACGTCATTTTCCCGGACGGCAAGCGCATCATCTTGCTGGCCAAAGGCCGTCTGGTGAACCTGGGCTGCGGCACGGGCCACCCCAGCTTTGTGATGTCGTCGAGCTTTGCCAATCAGACCATTGCGCAAATCGAGTTGTTCACCAAGCAGGCCGATTACGAAGTGGGCAAGGTTTACGTGCTGCCCAAGCACTTGGACGAAAAAGTCGCCCGCTTGCACCTCAAGAAAGTTGGCGCCATGCTGACCGAGCTGAGCCCAGAGCAGGCCGCCTACATTGGCGTCAAGGTCGAAGGCCCGTACAAGGCCAACGCTTACCGCTATTGATGGGCTGAAGTCTCTCCCGCTGAGGCGGGCCAGGCCATGAAGCGGCGCCCAGCGTTCGCTTGTGCCTGGCCCTTTTCAATGGGTCAGACAAATTTATATGCGTGCAGACTTACTCCTTGTTGAACGCGGTCATGCCGCCACTCGCTCGCAGGCCCAGCGCCTGATTGCCTCCGGCCTGCTGTGGCGCGAGGGGGATTTGCCCTGGAAGAAAGTCGCCAAAAATGGCGACGAAGTGCCCACGGCTGCCGAGCTGCAGCTGACTGACACGGCCGAAGCCAAGTACTCCTCTCGCGGCGGCCTCAAGCTCGAAGGCGCATTGAAAGCCACCGGCCTTTCAGTGGCGGACAGCCGTTGCCTGGATCTGGGGCAATCGACGGGCGGCTTCACCGATTGCCTGCTCCAGCACGGCGCGGCTGGGGTGGTGGGCATAGACGTGGGTCACGGCCAGTTGCACGCCAACTTGCGGGCCAACCCGCGCGTGGTCGCCATCGAAGGCGTCAACGCCCGCTCACTGAGCGTGGACGAGTTTTGGGATCATCATGACGAGGTGTTGGGCCTGGAGGGTGAAGCCGAGCCGGATCACGCCCCGTTTGACTTCCTCACGGCCGACCTGTCGTTTATTTCGCTGACTTTGGTGCTGCCCGCCATGGCGCGGCTGCTCAAGGTGGGCGGCCAAGCCCTGCTGCTGGTCAAGCCCCAGTTTGAACTGCAGCCCGGCCAAGTGGGCAAGGGCGGCATTGTCAAAGACGAGGCCTTGTTCACGCTGGTGCAAGAGCGCTTGCGCGCCTGCTGCACCGAGCTGGGGCTGGAGGTGCTGGCCTGGTTGGACTCGCCCATTGAAGGCGGCGACGGCAACCGCGAGTTTTTCATCCATGCCCGCAAGCTCAGCGCCGAGCACGACGAGCTGCCCTTGGCCGAGGCGCCAGCCCGGCAAGCCCCCAAGCGCCAGCCACGCCAAGAGCGGCGCCTGCCGCTGCCCGACGAGGACGAGCGCCAGGCCTCGCACGATGGCCAGCCCGGCCCTGCCAAGCGCAAGAGCAAAAAAGCAAAAGCTGATTTTTAAAGCCCAACGAGACGCACCGCCATGAAGCTGCTGCCCCTGAGTTTTGAATTTTTCCCAACCAAAACGCCCGAAGGTGCGGCCAAACTGCGCGCCGTGCGCCAGCAGTTGTACGCCTTTGAGCCCGAGTTTTGCTCGGTCACGTTTGGTGCCGGCGGCTCCACCCAAGAGGGCACTTTTGCGGCCGTGGCCGAGATCCAGGCCGAGGGTGTGCCGGCGGCCTCGCATTTGTCGTGCATAGGCGCCACTCGCGCCCGCGTGCGCGAGCACCTGCTGCAACTCCAAGCCATGGGCGTCAAGCGCTTGGTGGCTTTGCGCGGCGACTTGCCCAGCGGCTATGGCGCAGGCGGCGAGTTCCAGTACGCCAGCGATTTGGTGGCTTTTGTGCGGGCTGAGATGGGCGACGCCTTTCACATTGAGGTGGCGGCCTACCCCGAGGTGCATCCGCAAGCCAAATCCCCCGAGTCAGACTTGCAGGCCTTTGCCCACAAGGTCAAGGCTGGCGCCAACTCGGCCATCACCCAGTATTTTTTCAACTCCGACGCCTACTTTCGCTTTGTGGACGACGCGCTTGCGCTGGGCGCGGACGTGCCGGTGGTGCCCGGCATCATGCCCATCTTGGGCTCCAGCCAGCTGTTGCGCTTTTCAGACGCTTGCGGCGCAGAAATCCCGCGCTGGATCCGTTTGCGGCTGCAAGCCTTTGGCGACGACACGGCTTCCATCAAGGCCTTTGGCCTGGACGTGGTGACCGACCTGTGCGACCAGCTCTTGTCGGCAGGCGCGCCCGCGCTGCATTTCTACACCATGAACCAGTCGGCCGGGGTCGGCGAGATCATTCGCCGCCTGCAAGACCGCTGAGCGGGCGACCGTTTCAGCTGCCGTGCGTCAGCGTGAAGCCGGCGTTGCGGTCTTGGCCCAGCCACTCCACCATTTGCGGCAGCGCCGCCTTGAGCTCGGCGTGCAAGGTGAAGGGCGGGTTGATGACAAACATGCCGCTGGCTGGCAGCCCAGGCCGGATCACATCGCCTTGCTCGTTGGTGAGCAGCTTGCTGGACTTGACGGTGAGCGTGGCGTCCAGCCAGCCGCGGCCTTCGCGTTGGGCCAGAGTTTTGAGCTTTTTGGGCAGGTCGTGGGCTTCAGGCCGGGGAATCAGCGGGTACCACACGGCGTAGGTGCCGGTGGCAAAGCGCTTGACCGCGTCTGTCATCACGGCAGTCACGCGGGCGTAGTCGCTCTTCATTTCATAGCTGGGGTCGCACACGACCAGGGCCCGGCGCGAGGGCGGCGGCAGCAGCGGCTTGAGCGCCTCAAAGCCGTCTTGCATTTGGCAGGCCACCGCGCGACCGAGTTCGAGCTGCGCCATGTTGCCCGACAGCGCCTTGAAGTCGGTGGGGTGCAGCTCATAGAGCTTGAGTTTGTGGCGGCCTGCCATAAAGCGCGAGGCCAGATAAGGCGAGCCCGGGTAGACCGAGAGTGTGGCCGGATCGTGCGCCTCCTCAAAGCCCGGGTTGAGCCCGGCCAGCAGGTCCAGGTAGGCTTGCAGCGCCGGGGCCACAGTGACGCTTTTTCCCGCTGTGTGCAAGGCTGTGGCCAGGCGCAACACGCCTTGGCCGGCTTCTCCGCTGGTTTGGCTGTAGTCCCCGTCCAGCCGGTACAGGCCTGCGCCGGCGTGGGTGTCTATCACGGTGAGTGCCGTGTCTTTTTGCGTGAGGTAGGTCATCAGGGCCAGCAGCGTGGTGTGCTTGAGCACATCCGCATGGTTGCCGGCGTGAAAGGCGTGGCGGTAACTGAACATGGCCGTGATGCTAACCGCTGACCAGACCTGAAACACGCCAGAACTTGCCTGAAGTGGAAGTTTTTGTATACTCTCAGGTTCTTCAGCGTTTGGCATCCGCCGGAAGACATGGGCTGCAAAGCCTGTGAACACCACCTAAGAGGCTCCCACCAGAGGAGCACCGACCGTGGAGTAGATGTCTCGTTTCGGTGGTTTCAAGGTTTTGAAGCCGCCGTTCAACCCTCAAGAGCACACCCATGAAAACTTTCAGCGCTAAACCCGCTGAGGTGGTGCATGAGTGGTTTGTGATTGACGCAGCCAACAAGGTTCTCGGTCGAGTCGCCAGCGAAGTGGCTCTCCGTCTGCGTGGTAAACACAAGCCAATCTACACGCCTCACGTCGATACCGGTGACTTCATTGTCATCATCAACGCAGCCCAGCTGCGTGTGACCGGCACCAAGTCCCTGGACAAGGTCTACTACCGTCACTCCGGTTACCCCGGCGGCATCACTGCCACCAACTTCCGCGACATGCAAGCCAAGCACCCTGGCCGCGCCTTGGAAAAGGCCGTCAAGGGCATGCTGCCCAAAGGGCCGCTGGGCTACGCCATGATCAAAAAGCTCAAGGTCTATGGTGGTGCTGAGCATCCCCATTCGGCCCAGCAGCCCAAAGTGTTGGACATCTAAGGAGCCGAGATGATTGGTCAATGGAACAATGGCACCGGCCGTCGCAAATCCAGCGTCGCCCGCGTGTTTCTGAAAAAAGGCACCGGCAAGATCACGGTCAATGACAAGGACATCACCGCCTATTTTGGCCGTGAGACCTCGATCATGATCGTCAAGCAGCCCTTGGTGTTGACCGCGAACGTCGAAGCCTTCGACATCATGGTCAATGTCCACGGTGGCGGCGAGTCCGGCCAGGCTGGCGCAGTGCGCCACGGCATCACCCGCGCCCTGATCGACTATGACGCAACACTCAAGCCGGCCCTGAGCCAGGCTGGCTTTGTGACCCGCGATGCCCGCGAGGTCGAGCGTAAAAAGGTCGGTTTGCGTTCTGCGCGTCGCCGCAAGCAGTTCAGCAAGCGTTAAACGCTTGTGCTGGCGCGCCTTTGCGGGCGCGTTGGGCACACACCAAGCCGCCGCGGTTGCAAAGCCACGGCGGCTTTTTTGCAGACGATCGGGCCAGCCTGC
This sequence comes from Comamonadaceae bacterium, assembly GCA_947460165.1. GTDB lineage: Bacteria > Pseudomonadota > Gammaproteobacteria > Burkholderiales > Burkholderiaceae_C > Polaromonas. The sequence continues at coordinate 4,797 of CANHKH010000088.1, read as the reverse complement.
GTGTTGGCCATTGAAGCCCTTGAACTCGTTCAGGGCCTGTGGTTGATCAAATTACTGTAGTATTGCCTCTTTTAGATTTTCAGCTCACCCGAGGAGCCCGCCATGAGCGCCCTAGCCGAACAGATTCCCACCGCACAGATGCCTGTCATGCCCGACCCCTTTGTCTTCACCGACGCGGCTGCCGCGAAAGTGGCAGACCTGATCGCTGAAGAAGGCAACCCCGACCTCAAACTGCGCGTGTTCGTTCAAGGCGGCGGCTGCTCGGGCTTCCAGTACGGCTTCACCTTTGACGAAATCGTCAACGAAGACGACACCACCCTGAGCAAGGGCGGCGTGTCTTTGCTCATCGACGCCATGAGCTACCAGTACTTGGTGGGTGCCGAAATCGACTACAAAGACGACCTCGAAGGCGCGCAGTTCGTGATCAAAAACCCCAACGCCACCAGCACCTGCGGCTGCGGCTCCAGTTTTTCGACCTGAGCTTTTCAGCCTCAGTCAGCAAAAAGGACCCTTCAGGGTCCTTTTTTGCTTCAGGCGTGAGGGTCACGCTGAGTGCGTCGCTCAAGCGGGTGCGGTGGTGACTGCACCGCTGGCAGGGTAAAGCGCGCCCAGCACGCGCGCACCACGCGCCCCCGTGACGGCGGGCAAGCTCGCAGGCTGGCGGTCACACCAGGCCTTGGCCAGCCAGGCAAAGGCAGCGGCTTCCACCTGCATGACCGGCAGGCCTGCATCGTCTGTGGGACGCACAGAAATGCCGGGCAGGGCCGCTTGCAAGTGCTGCATCAAGCTGCGGTTGAGTGCGCCGCCGCCACACACCAGCAAGTCCTGCGTCTGAGGTGCCCAGGTGAGCAGGTCGCGGGCGCAGGCTTGCGCGCTCATGGCAGTCAGGCTGGCCTGCACATCGGCGGGCTCGAGGGGGTCCTGGATGGACGCCAACTTGGCTTGCAGCCAGGCGGGGTTGAACAAGTCTCGCCCTGTGCTTTTTGGGGGGGGCTGGCTGAAAAAAGGCTCGGCCAGCAAGGCCTGCAACAAGCCATGGTGGATGCGTCCCGAGGCTGCCCAGGCGCCTGCCTGGTCAAAAGGCTGGCCGGTGTGCAGTTCACACCAGTGGTCCAGCAAGGCGTTGCCAGGGCCGCAGTCAAAGCCCCGCACCAGCCCCTGGGCGGGCAGCAAGGTGAGGTTGCTGATGCCGCCTATGTTGAGCACTGCCACCGAACGGCCGGGCTCGGCCCACAAGGCCGCATGAAAAGCGGGCACCAAGGGCGCACCCTGGCCGCCGGCGGCCAGATCGGCCGTGCGAAAGTCGGCCACCACGTCCAGGCCGGTGAGTTCTGCCAGCAGCGCCGGGTTGTTCAATTGCAGGGTGTAGCCGCTGCCGCCAAACGCCTGTGGCCTGTGCCTGACGGTTTGGCCGTGCGCGCCTACGGCCCTGATGGGCCCAGCGTGCTGCTCAAGGGCCTGCGCTTGCAGCTCGGCCACCACCTCGGCATACACCGCCACCAGGGTGTGGGCCGCCAGGGCTGCGCGGTGGAGCTCGTTGGGGCCGGGGGTGTTCAGGGCCAAGAGCTCTTGCCGAAAATCGGCGGAAAAGCTGCGGCTGGCGAAGGCCAACACGCGGGGCGAAGCGCTGAAGTCGACCAGCACCCCATCGGCCCCGTCCAGCGAGGTGCCGGACATGAGGCCTATGAACAGCTCTGAAGAGGGCGAGGGGGAATTCAAGTCGGGGTCCGCATCCGACCTCTGCGCAAACCGAGTGTTATTCGGCGCGGCTTTGCTGCATCACGCCGGCCGCATCGAGCTGCTGGCGCATCAGGCCTGCCATTTGGCGAAAAGCGGGCATGGCGGCCGCTGACAGGGGCACGTTGTCGCTTTGCTTGGCAATGGTCAAGGGGTCTTTGTGGACGCCAGCAATGCGGAATTCAAAGTGCAGGTGCGGGCCGGTGGCCCAGCCCGTGGCGCCCACCGCACCAATGTGCTGACTCTGGCTCACGCGCTCGCCCTTTTTCACCAAAATGCGAGACAGGTGGGCATACACCGTGGTGTGGCCTTTGCCATGGTTGATGAACACCACGTTGCCAAAACCATTTTGGCTGCCGGCAAACTCCACCACACCGTCGCCCACCGAGCGCACAGGCGTGCCTGTGGGCGCGCCGTAGTCCACGCCGAGGTGGGCACGCCAGGTGTTGTGGATGGGGTGCAGGCGCATTTTGAAGCCGCTGGTCATGCGCGAAAATTCCATGGGCGAGGCGAGATACGCGCGCCGCAGGCTCTTGCCGTCCAGGCTGAAATAGGCGCCCCGCACCTCGCCCTTGGGGCCGCGTGGCTGGGTGTCGTCACGGAACCACATGGCTTGCAAGGCCTTGCCCGCATTGATGAATTCGGTGCTCAGCACGCGGCCTGGGCGCAGGGCTTCGCCGTCGGCCTCCAGCGTTTCGTAGAGCACGCTGAAGCGGTCGCCCTTGCGCAGGCTGCGATGAAAGTCGATGTCGCCTGAGAAGATTTCAGCAATCTGGGTGGCGATCGAATCAGGCAGGCCGGCCTCGTCGGTGGCGGCAAACAGCGAGCTTTTGATCAGGCCGGTGGCCAGGCGTGATGAGCGGGTGTAAGGCGCGCTCTCCACGCGGGAGGCAAAGCCTTTGCCCTTGCGCTCAATCACCAGGCGTTGGAAAAAATTCTCGTCGTCGGTGGCCCAGCGCGTGGACAGCTTGAGCAACTGCTGCTCGTCATTGGCTTCGGCGGTCACCGTTCTGCCGGCACGGCCCAGCAAAAGCTGGCGCACCAGGGCGTCTTGGCGCAAAAAGGCGGCGGCAGCGGGGTCGGCCAAATTCAGGCGGCGCAGCAGGCTGTCGGCGCTGTCGCTGCTGCGGGTGACTTCGGTGCGGTAGAGGCTAAAGCGGTGGTCCAGCAGGGCATCGGTCTGGCTGCGCACGGGCAAAGGCTGCACCTGCTCGACCACCTGCACCACGGGCAGGTCGGCGGCATCGGGGGCCAAAGGCGCCACGCCAAACGCCGTCACGCCTGTGCCCAAGAGCACCGTCGCCAATGCCGCCATCACGCGCCTAGGATGGCGGCGCAATGAATCCAGCACTTGGTCTACGGACGATGACGGGGTGTAGGGCTTCAACGCAAATCTTTCAAGGGCGCATGTCAATGACGTGATGGGCTGAACTTTGGGCCATGGCACAGGGGCCAAACCCCTGGTCAAAACCTCGACCTTACAATAGAAGTCAGGTCTACTCAACAAATAGAACTGTCAATTATAAGCCCCTGCAGAGGCCAGGCAGCGCATCCCCGACCTTGAAAACCCTTATGAATCAACCCCTTCCCTCCGCCGCCCCCTTGTCAGATGCGGTCCAGGCGGCGCTGGCCGTGACCCTGCGAGGCTGTGAAGAGCTCATTCCCCAGGCCGATTGGATTCGCAAGTTGCAGCGTTCTGAGCAAAGCGGCCAGCCGCTGCGCATCAAGCTGGGGCTGGATCCCACCGCCCCCGACATCCACCTGGGCCACACGGTGGTCTTGAACAAGCTGCGCCAATTGCAGGACCTGGGCCACCAGGTGATTTTCCTGATCGGTGACTTCACCAGCTTGATTGGCGATCCCTCCGGGCGCAACACCACGCGCCCGCCGCTCACGCCCGAGCAGATCAAGGCCAACGCCGAGACCTATTACAAGCAAGCGAGCATGGTGCTGGACCCCGCGCGCACGGAAATTCGCTACAACAGCGAGTGGAGCTTGCCCCTGGGGGCCATGGGCATGATTGAGCTGGCGGCCAAATACACCGTGGCCCGCATGATGGAGCGCAACGACTTCAACGACCGTTTCAAGGCCGGCACCCCCATTTCAGTCCACGAATTTCTCTACCCCTTGATGCAGGGCTACGACAGCGTGGCCCTCAAGAGCGACCTGGAGCTGGGCGGCACTGACCAAAAATTCAACCTGCTCATGGGCCGGCACCTGCAGCAGGAATACGGCCAAGAGCCTCAGTGCATCTTGACCATGCCGCTGCTCGAAGGCCTGGACGGCGTGGACAAAATGTCCAAGAGCAAAAACAACTACATCGGTATTTCTGAAGACGCCAACACCATGTATGCCAAGGTGCTGTCAATTTCTGACGAGTTGATGTGGCGCTGGTACACGCTGCTGTCTTTCCAGTCCATGCCGGCCATAGCGGCGCTCAAGCAAGAGGTGGCGGGCGGGCGCAACCCCAAAGAGGCCAAGGTGGCGCTGGCCAAGGAAATCACGGCGCGCTTTCACAGCCTGGCGGCGGCCGAGGCGGCCGAGCAAGATTTTGTCAACCGCAGCAAAGGCGGCGTGCCCGATGACATTCCTGAACTGGCCCTGAGCGGCGCGCCCATGGGCATCACGGCCTTGCTCAAAAGCGCGGGTCTGGCGCCCTCCACCAGCGAAGCGGGCCGCTTGATTGACGGCGGCGGCGTGCGGGTGGACTCCAGCGTGCTCAGCGACAAAGGGCTCAAGCTGGACGCAGGCACCTATGTGGTGCAGGTCGGCAAGCGCAAATTTGCCCGAGTCACTCTGGGCTGAGGCTTTTTTGAGCCATTGACCGGCTCGTTCACGCCCGGCCCCCGACCACAATCAGGGCATGACCCTTTCAGTCGCCCTGTCCCTGGACAAGCTCACGCCTCAGCGCTTGCTGCTGGCCTCCGTGGCCGCCGCCCTGCTGACCATGGCGCTCAAGACCGGCGCCTGGTGGCTCACAGGCTCGGTGGGCCTGCTGGCCGACGCCATGGAGTCGCTGGTGAACCTGAGCAGCGCCATGTTTGGCCTGTGGATGGTGAC
>CANHKH010000087.1 GCA_947460165.1 Comamonadaceae bacterium | reverse complement strand
GGCCCGCGCCGTTGCACCCGAGTTGTCCAAAGCCTTTGGCCAGCCCTTCGTGGTGGAGAACCGGGCGGGCGCGGGTGGCAATTTGGGCGCCGACCAAGTGGCCAAGTCGGCAGGCGACGGCTACACCTTGCTGATGGGCACGGTGGGCACGCACGGCATCAACCGCGCGCTCTACGACAAGTTGCCTTTCGATCCCATCAAAGATTTTGTGCCCATCACGCTGGTCGCGGCCGTGCCCAACGTGATGATTGTCAATGCCGACAAGGCCAGGGCCGCCGGCATCAACAACGTGCAAGACTTCATCCGGCTGGCCAAGTCCCAGCCCGGCAAGCTCAACATGGCCTCCAGCGGCAACGGCACCTCCATCCACTTGGCTGGCGAGCTGTTCAAAAGCATGACGGGCACCTTCATGCTGCACTTTCCCTACCGCGGCTCCAGCCCCGCCTTGCTGGACATGCTGGCCGGCAACATGGACGTGATGTTCGACAACCTGCCCTCGTCCATGCCGCACATCCGCTCGGGCAAGCTCAAGGCCCTGGCGGTGACCAGCAACCAGCGCTCCAGCGCCCTGCCCGAGGTGCCCACCATCGAAGAGGCCGGCCAACTCAAGGGCTTCGAGGCCAGCAGCTGGTTTGGCCTGCTCGCGCCTGCGGGCACGCCGGCCGACATCGTCAACCGGGTTCAAAAAGAAGTGGCACGCGCACTCAACGACCCGGGCATCAAGGAAAAACTCCAAGCCCAGGGCGCCATTCCGAGCGGCAACACGCCGCAGGAATTCACCCGGCTGATTGACGCCGAGCACACCAAGTGGGCCCAGGTGGTCAAGGCCTCGGGCGCCAGGGTCGATTAAAGCGCCCGCTGAAAAGGCCCAGCTACACGCCCCAGACCACGGTGTCGCCCTGCTGGTGGCAAAACACCAGCAACTGCTCGAAGGGGTGCACCCGCTGGCGCAGCTGCACACCGTCACGCGGCCCGGGTTGCTCGCTGAGCTGGGGCTGGCGGCCATGGGCCAGCTCAAAAGCGGCCCTGGCCTGGGCCTGCTCACGCGCCTCTTGTTCCACCGCCTCGCGCAAGGCCACCAAGGCAGCCGGCATCTGCTCGGGCAAGATGATGCCCTGGGGTCCCGGGTCCTTGCCTATGATTTCCAGCACGCGCCGGCCATGGGGCTCGAGCATCACCAGGTCTGCCCTGTTTTTGGACTTGAAACGGTACAGCATGGGGAGCTCCTGTGCAAAAAGGGATACGAAAAAATCGCCTTGGTGGTCATCTTCATTATCAGCAGGCCCAGGCAGGCGGCTTGTCAGCGGTCATCGGCATGCGGCAGATGCCGGGGCTTGTCCGACAATGTCCGTCTGCTGACCACCCATCGCCATGCTGCTCCTTGACCCTCTTTGCTCCCCCGCCCAAGCCCTGAGCGCCCAAGGCCTGGCCCTGCTGCCGGCGTCAACCCTGGCGGCGCAACTGCAGCTGCCGGCCGACTGGCCCCAAGCCTTTGGGCAGCTCTTGCCCGCCTGGGACCGCCTGCCACCGGACGCCCACTTGCGTGACGGTGGGCGCTACCGTCGGCGGCGCCACAGCTGCTATGTGCAAACCTTGGCGACTGACACGCTCAGCTTGCAGCCACACCGCGCGCACTGGCAGCCCACGGACTACAACGCGCTGCACGGCGGCTTTGAGCGCTGGTTCGAGCCCTTGGAGGCCGAGATGGCGCAGGCGCCGGCCTGGCTGGCGCTCATGCACAAGCTCGGGCGGCTGTTTGCGCAGGTCAGGCCTGTCCCCCAGTGGTTCATCGAAGCCCACGCATTTCGCATTGACACCGAAGGCGGCGTGGGCCGGCCCACACCCGAAGGCGCGCACCGCGATGGCGTGGACTTTGTGGTCGTCATGCTGCTGGACCGCCAAGGCGTCAAAGGGGGCGAATCCCGCGTCTTTGAAGCCGACGGTCCCCACGGCCTGCGCTTTGAGATGAACGAGCCGCTGACCACGCTGCTGCTTGACGACGCCCGCGTGGTGCACGAGACCACCCCCATACAGCCCCAAGGCAGCGCCCTGGGCCACCGCGACACGCTGGTGCTGACCTTCAGGGCGGCAGGCTTTCAAGCACCTGTCTGAAGCTAGGGGCTGTGGCAAGCGGCTCAGCGCACCATCTGATTGAGCTCCATGATGGGCAGCAAAATGGCCAGCACAATGACCATGACTGCCGCGCCCATGGCCACGATGAGCAAAGGCTCGAGCACGGTGGCCAGGTTCATGGCGCGGCGCTGCACATCGGCAGAGAGCTGGCCAGAGGCCCGCTGCAGCATCAGCGGCAGCTCGCCGGTTTGCTCGCCCAGCCGTGCAAACATGGCCAGCAGACCCGGAAATCGCTTTTTCTGAGCCATGGCCAGCCCCAGGGGTGCGCCCTCGCGCACGCGGTCCAGCGCATCAAAGGCATCGGTGCGCATGGCCCGGTTGGACAGTGTCTCGGCCGCCGCCTGCAGGGCTTTGAGGATGGGCACGCCTGCGCCCACCAGCATGGCCAAGGTGCTGGCAAAGCGGGCAGCGTTGTAGTGGCGTGAGAGCCGGCCCACCAGGGGCAGGCGCAGCCACAGCGCGTCAAAGCGGCGGCGCAGGTCCTGGCGCTCCAGCGCCAGCCGCACACCGACCACCACCGCGCCCAGGACCAAAAGCACCAGCCAAGCCCAGCTGCGGACCCCGTTGCTGAGCGTGAGCAAGGCGGTGGTGACCCACGGCAGGCGGCGCTGGCTGCCCAGAAACACCGAGGCCACCTGCGGCACCACGTAGCTGACCAAAAAACCCACGATGAGCAGCGAGACCACGGTGACGATGGCCGGGTACAGGGCCGCGCCCAGGAGCTTGGCGCGCAGCTGCTGGCCCTCGTCCAGGTCGTCGGCCAGGCGCTGCAGCACCAGGCCCAGCCGGCCACTGGCCTCGCCCGCGCTGACCACACTCACGTAAACCGGCGGGAACTCACGGGGACGGCGGGCCATGGCCGAGGCCAGTGAGGCGCCGCCGTTGACGTCGGCGCGCAGCGCCGCCACCAGGGCTTTTTGGCGTGCGTCTTCGGACTCGTCGACCAAGGCGGTGAGCGCGCGCTCCAGCGGCAGGCCCGCGCCCACCAGCCCGGCCAGTTGCCGGGTCCACAAGGCCAGGCTGGCGGGCCTGAAGGCGCGGGCCTGAAACAGCACGCGCTGCAAGCTCAGGCCAGCGGCAGGCTGATCGGCAGGGGCCAAGCCCGTCAGGGCCTCGACGCGCAGCGGAATCAGCGTTTGGGTGCGCAGCACCGTGCGCGCCACGCGCAGGCTGTCGGCCTCGACCACGCCTTTGCACAGCTGGCCTTGCGGGTTCAGCGCTTGGTAGGAGTAAGCGGGCATGGGGCGTCCATTCAATGGTGGTTCAGCAGCTCCCACAGCGTGGCCGCAACCGGCCCTAAATTCAAGGGATCAATCGCGCGTCACGCGTGCGACTTCGGCGCGCGTGGTGATGCCCGCTTGCACCAACCGCTCGGCGTCGTCGCGCATGAGCGCCATGCCTTGGGCCAAGGCCGCCGCGCGCAGCTCAGCTTCAGGCGCGCGCTGGTGAATGAGCGCGCTGATGGCCGGGTTGACCACCAGCAACTCAAACAGCCCTGTGCGGCCGGCATAACCTGAACGCGCGCATGCGGGGCAGCCCTCGCCGGCACACGCCAGGCAGCGTTTGCGCACCAGGCGCTGGGCCAAGACGCCCAGCAAGGATGAGCTCAGCAAAAAAGGGTCAATGCCCATGTCGGTCAAGCGCGTCAGCGCACTGGTCGCGTCGTTGGTGTGCAAGGTGGCCAGCACCAGGTGGCCGGTGAGCGAGGCCTGGACCGCGATGTGGGCGGTCTCCAAGTCGCGGATCTCGCCGATCATGATGATGTCCGGATCCTGACGCAAGATGGCGCGCAAGGCGCGGGCAAAGTCCAGCTCAATGCGGCTGTTCACCTGGGTTTGGCCCACGCCGGGGAGCTCGTACTCAATGGGGTCTTCCACCGTCATGAGGTTGACTTGGGTCGCATCAAAGCGGCTGAGCGCGGCATACAGCGTGGTGGTTTTGCCCGAGCCGGTGGGGCCGGTGACCAGCACCATGCCATGGGGCTGGCGCAGCAATTGGTCAAAGCGCTCCAGCGTGCGGCCTTGCATGCCCACGGCTTCTAAGCTCAAGCGTTCGCCGCTTTTGTCCAACAGGCGCAGCACCGCCCGCTCGCCATGGGCATTGGGCAAGGTGGACACGCGCACATCGACCGCCCGCGTGCCCATGCGCAGCGAGATGCGCCCGTCTTGCGGCAGGCGTTTTTCAGCAATGTCGAGGTCGGCCATGATCTTCAGGCGCGAGATCAGCGCGGCATGCAGCGCCCGGTTGGGCTGCACCACTTCACGCAACAAGCCATCGACCCGAAAGCGCACGGCCGAGTGGCGCTCGTAGGGCTCGATGTGGATGTCGCTGGCGCCGTCGCGCGCAGCTTGCGTGAGCAAGGCGTTGAGCAAGCGGATGATGGGCGCATCGTCGTCGGTGGCCAAGAGGTCTGCCACGGCCGGCAGCTCTTGGAGCATGCGTGAGAGGTCGGCATCGCTTTCGACCTCGCTGACCACCGTGGCCGCGCTGGACTCGGCCTGCGCGTACACGCGGCTGATGCGCTCGGCCAACCAAAGGCCGTCGGCCAGCTGGACGCGGGCCACCGGATGCTTGCGCAGCACTTCAGCAAAAGCACCGCCCAAGGGCGAACCGTTGTGCCACAGGGTCAAGCCCGCCTCCGACGGCTCCAGCAAGAGCTGAAAGCTGCGGGCAAAGGCATAAGGCAGGGGATGGACGGCGTTCATGCTCACATCGCCGGGCTGGGCGACGGCGGCACAGGGGCCGGTTGCACGGGCGGCAGGGCCTCGGTGGCGGGCAAGCCGCTGCCTGCAGGCGTTTGCGGTGGCTGTAATGACTGCGGCATGACGGGTGGAGTCTGTGCGGGCCGGGGCGATGGCGGCCTGGGCCAGACCGGCAAGCCCTCGGGCCCTGGCACGGGCAGCAAAGGGTGGGGCTGGCCCACGCTTTGACGCTGCTGCACGCGCATGAGCTCGTAACGGTCCAGCGACACCTCGTCGGTGGCCAGGGCATCGCGCACTACCACCGGGCGCAAAAACACCATGAGGTTGGTTTTTTTGCGCGAGCGCGTGCGGCTCTTAAAGAGGTTGCCAATCAAAGGCAGGTCCCCGAGCAGGGGCACGCGCTCCTCGTTGTCGGCGTAGTCGTCTTGCAAGAGCCCGCCCAGCACCACGATGGCGCCGTCTTCGACCATCACGTTCGAGTCAATGGAGCGCTTGTTGGTGATGGGGCCCGAAGGGGAATTCACCGACGAGGGCTGCACGCTGCTGACCTCTTGCGAGATGGCCATCTTGACGCTGCCGGACTCGCTGATCTGTGGCCGCACACGCAAGGTCAAGCCCACGTCGCGCCGCTCAATGGTTTGAAAGGGGTTGACCACGCCATTGACCACGGCGCCGGTGTTGGTGTAGCGGCCCGTCACAAAGGGCACATTCTGGCCAATGACAATGCGCGCCTCCTCGTTGTCCAGCGTCAACAAATTGGGCGTGGACAAAATATTGCCGCTGCCGCTTTGCTCGAGCGCGCGCGCCAAAAAACCCAGCACATACACACCGTTGCTGCGCTGGGCCAGCCCCAGGTTCAAGCCGGTCCCGGGGCTCACGCCGTTGGGCGTGGTGCCGGCCAAACCCTGAGTGGCCAAGTTCAAGATGTTGTTGCCGCCGGCACCAAAGTTGCTGCCCAACAGGCCAATGAGGCCGTCGCCCGCCCGGCCAAAGGGCCCTTGCCACTGGATGCCAAACTCGGCGGCCTTGTCGGTGTTGACCTCGGCAATCAGACTCTCCACCCACACCTGAGCGCGCCTGCCGTCCAGCCGCTCGATCACAGCGCGCAGCTGGCGAAACTGCGGGCCAGGTGCCGTGATGATGAGCGAGTTGGTGGCCGCGTCGGCCTGGATTTGTCCGCCCGTGGCCGCCGGGCGTGTGGCTGTGCTGCCCGGCGGCAGCGCCGCTGGCGACACCGCGCTCACCGTCATGCTGGCCGCCAAGGTGGGCTCAGCAGCCAGCACGCCCCGCAGGGTCTGGGCCATTTGGGTGGCGTCGGCATTTTTAAGGTGCACCACATGGAGCTGGCCCAAGCCATCGTCCAGACCGAGCTCAACCGGCCGGTCCAGCTTGTCCACCAGCGAGCGCACCAACGCCACCCTGGCCGGGTTGGCCGCGCGAACAATGATGGCGTTGGCGCGAGGCTCGGCGATCAAGGTGGTGCGGTAAGACTCCACCGCCTGCCCGCCCCCCTGGGCCGTGCCTGCGGGGCCGCTGGCATCGAGCAAACGCGCCACCAGTGGCGCCAGTTCAGAGGCCAGCGCATGGCGCAGCGGCAGCACCTCCACTTCGCTGGCGTTGGCCACGTCCAGCGCGGCAATGATGCGGGCCAAGCGGCGCAGGTTGTCGGCATAGTCGGTGATCACCAAGGAGTTGGTGCTGGGGTTCACATTCAGGCTGTTGTTGGGGCTGATGAGCGGGCGCAGCACGGGCACCAGGCTGTTGGCGTTTTCATGGTTGAGGCGGAAAATCTGCGTGACGATTTGGTTGTTGGCCCCCACCACCGCGCCGGCCGACACGGTGGCTGTTTGCAGCTTGGCCTCGGCCTCGGGCACGACCTTGTAAAGCCCATCGCTTTGCAGCACGGCAAAACCCTGCAAGCGCAGCTGCGCAGTGAACTGATTGAAGGCGGCCTGCGGCGAGACCGGCTTATCGATGTTCAGGCTGAGCGTGCCTTTGACGCGCGGGTCGACCACCACATTGAGGCCAGTGAGCGTGGCCAGGGTGCGGGCCACGGCCTCGATGTCGGCGTTGTTGAAGTTGAGCGTCACCGGCTCGGCCTGGCGGGCGAGGGCGGCTGTTTGGGCCTTGACGGTCAGACTCGAAGAGGCGGTGACGCACAACAAGACCAGGCAAAGGGCCCGAAAAGGCAGCAAAGCCGCGGCAACTGCAGCATGCGCGCGCGGTGGCGGGTTGCGGTGTGTGGTCATGGACAAGGCAGTGAGCGCACCCCACTTGGCCCCGCCAAGGCGCGACCGGCGGCCGCCATGCGCACATGAGTGAAGCTCAGAATGTGGCCTGAGGCGGCCATGCGCCTGCGCAGTGTGCGCCAGCGCACACCGCCGTGAAAGCTGGCCTGCATCGTGTAGGCGCCACGGGCGCCTGAGCTGGCCTGCGGCACCAGCTGCGCTGCAGGCCGAGGCTTGAAAGCTGGGTGGGCCTGTCCCCCTGTGCACCTGAGCGGCGTGAATGGGGAGACACTGGCATCTGCGCTGCAGCTCAGTGAGGCTCCCATGTGTGAGCAAATCACCCCATATGTAAGCCCGCGTGTCCGTCAGCTGACAAACATTTACCCCTGGACCATGGCGCCATGGCCTTGCCGCCTGGGGCAGTTTGAGCGGCATGGACCGCCCGCCAAGCGCCAGCAAGCACGCCATGCCCATCAGCCCGGTGTGCCACACCTGCTTGCATGTGGGTGCTTGAACCCGCCAGGGTTCTGCGCTGCAATGGCAGGTGCACCACCATGGCTCTTCACGCTGACCTGTCCCAAGCCAACCGCCTGCTGGCGGCCTTGCCCCCACAAGATCGGGGCCGCCTGTTGGCGCAGTGTGAACTGGTGGAGTTCAAGGCGAACAGCGTGTTGCTGGTTGCGGGCCAGGCCATGACGCAGGCCTGGTTTGGGGTCGAAGGCATGGTTTGCCAGGAGCTGTTGCTGGACAGCGATCAGCGCATGGAGGTCGGGCTGGTGGGCCACGAGGGCATGTTCAGCACCTCGCTGGTGCTGGGGGCGGACTGCTCGGGGTGGACTTGCCGGGCGCAAGGCACGGGTCGGGCCTTTGGCATAGGCCGCGCTCAGCTGCAGGAGCAGCTGGCCCACTGCGCGCCGCTGCGGCAGGTGCTGTATGGCTATGCCGATGTGTGTTTGCGCCAACTGGCACGGCAGGCCGCCTGCCTCAAACACCACAGCGTGGCACAGCGCCTGGCCCGCTGGCTGCTGATGGCGCGCGACCGCGCCCATGCCAGCGAGCTTTTCTTGACCCACGAGGCGCTGGCCCAGATGCTCAGCGCCCGCCGCGAAAGCGTCACCCATTGCGCCCGCCGCCTGCAGCTGAGCGGCCTCATCAGCTACAGCCGGGGCTACATGATGCTGCTCGACCAAGCCGCCTTGGCTCAAGCCGCCTGCCCCTGCTACCACGCCGACCTGGTCACCTACGAGCGCTGGTGGCGCTCGGTGGCGCACGCGCCGCGGCCGGCTTGAACAGGTGCGCTGAGCGCCATGGCCAGCGGCTGAAGCGGCCAGCAGGTCTGTGCTTTTATGATGCAGCACCTCAGCCACAAAGAGCCTCTCATGCCCACTTACCACATTGAAATGTTTGCCGGCCGCACCCACGAGCAAAAGAAAAAACTGGTGGAAGAAATCACCCGCGTCACCGTCGAGGTGCTGGGCGGCTCGCCCGATTCGGTGGACATCATCATCAGCGACATCGCGCGCGAGAACTGGGCCACAGGCGGCAAGCTGTGGTCACAGCCGCGCGACTGATTTTTCAAAGCCACCGCCATGTGTCAACTTTTGGGCATGAACTGCAACACGCCCACCGACGTGAGCTTTAGCTTCACTGGCTTCGCCCAGCGGGGCGGGCGCACCGACGAGCACGCCGACGGCTGGGGCATTGCGTTTTTTGAAGGCGGCGACAACAAGGGCCTGCGGCATTTTGTCGACCACCAGCCCGCCTGTGCCTCGCCTGTGGCCGAGTTGATCAGGCGCTACCCCATCCAAAGCCGCCACGTGATTGCCCACATCCGCAAGGCCACACAAGGCCGGGTGGCGCTGGAGAACTGCCACCCCTTTGTGCGTGAGCTCTGGGGCCGCTACTGGGTGTTTGCCCACAACGGCAACCTGGACAACTTTCACCCGCGCTTGCACGCCGCCTTTGCCCCCGTGGGCAGCACCGACAGCGAACGCGCCTTTTGCTGGCTGATGCAGGAACTCGCCAAGTCCCATGCAGGCGTGCCCGACATCGCCGAGCTGACGCTGACGCTGCGCGAGCTGGTGCCGCGCATCGCCGCCCACGGCACCTTCAACTTCATGCTCAGCAACGGCCTGGCCTTGTGGGCGCACGCGTCGACGCGCCTGCATTACGTGGAGCGCCGCCACCCCTTTGCCCATGCGCAGCTCAGCGACGAAGACCTGTCCATTGACTTTGCCCAACACACCCAACCCACCGACCGGGTGGCGGTGGTGGTGACGGCGCCGCTCACGCTCAACGAGGTGTGGACCCCGTTTGAGGCGGGCGAGCTCAAGGTGTTTGTGGACGGGGTGGCGGCTTGAGCCAAGCTCAGGCGGCAGCCAGCGCCGCTTCCAAAGCGTCTATGTACATGGCCGCCACATCAAAGCCCATTTGGTCGGTGATTTCCTGAAAGCAGGTGGGGCTGGTCACATTGATCTCGGTGACATGGTGGCCGATCACGTCCAGGCCCACCAACAGCAGGCCGCGCGCGGCCAGCACCGGGCCTATGGCCTGGGCAATCTCGCGGTCACGGGCTGACAAAGGCTG
>CANHKH010000086.1 GCA_947460165.1 Comamonadaceae bacterium | reverse complement strand
TCTTTGGACAGCTCGGCCACCGATTTGGCGGTGAACTCGGCGTACAAGGGCGCCAGGGCTTGGCGCATGCGCTGCACGTCAGCGTCGTGGTCGGCCACCTGCGACCAACGCTGGCTGCCCTGGAAGCTGCCCAAGCCCGGGAACAGGGCCAAGTAGCCCATCGCAAACACCACGGTGAGGATGAACAACCACATCCACCAGCGCGGCAGGGGGTTGTTGTACTCGCGCAGGTCCTCGTCCCACACATGGCCGGTGGTGTTGTCTTGGCGCCCGGCCTCGCCGGCGGGCACCCGGGCTTTGCCGGCCAGCCACAGCAGCAACGCGCAAGCCAAGATGGACACCAGCGAGATGGCGGCCACATACCAAGACCAAAAACCGTGGGTGAAGTCACTCATGAGCCTGCATCCTCGTCCTTGAAGGGCAGAGCCGCCGCTTCTTCAAATTCTTTTCGGCGCGCGGGCATGCAGGACCAAACCAGCAGCCCCACAAAGGCCAGGAAAGCCGCGACGGTGACGGCGCTGCGCAAAACATTGAGGTCCATGTGAGGGTCTCCTTACTTGAGAGCCAGGCCCAAGCCTTGCAGGTAGGCCACCATGGCGTCGAGCTCGGTTTTGCCCTGCAGCTCGGCCGGGGCGGCGGCGATTTGCGCGTCGGTGTAGGGCACACCGGCCACCCGCAGCGCGCGCATGCGGGGGGCAATGGGCCAGTCTTGCACCGGGGCTTTTTCCAGCCAGGGGTAGGCTGGCATGATGGACTCGGGCACCAGCTCGCGCGGGCTGACCAGGTGCAGGCGCTGCCACTCGTCAGAGTATTTGCCGCCCACGCGGTGCAGGTCGGGCCCGGTGCGTTTGCTGCCCCACTGAAAGGGGTGGTCGTACACATATTCACCTGCCACCGAATAGTGGCCATAGCGCATGGTCTCGGCCAGCAGCGGGCGAATCATTTGCGAGTGGCAGTTGTAGCAACCTTCGCGCAGGTAAATGTCGCGGCCCACCAAGCGCAGCGGCGTGTCTGGCACCACGCCGGCAATGGGCTGGGTGGTGGACTTTTGAAAGAAGAGCGGCACGATCTCGACCAAACCGCCCACCGCCACCACCAGCAGCACCAACACAATCATCAACCAGTTGTTGGTTTCAATTTTTTCGTGTGAGAAAGACATGGGTTTTTCTTCGCTTTCAGGCGTGGGCCAAGGCGGTGGGGATGCGGCTTTCTTGGGGGCGTCCGGCCATGACCGTCTTCCCAACGTTCCAAGCCATCACCAGCATGCCGAACAGGTACATCAGGCCGCCCACAAAACGGATCATGTAAAACGGAAAAGTGGCTTTGACGCCTTCCACAAAGGTGTAGGTGAGCGCGCCGTCGGTGTTGATGGCGCGCCACATCAGGCCCTGCATCACACCCGCAATCCACATGGAGGCGATGTAAAGCACGATGCCCACAGTGGCCACCCAAAAATGCAGCTCAATGGCACGCAGGCTGTGCATTTGTTTTTGCCCAAACAAGCGCGGCACCAGGTAGTACAGCGCGCCCATGGAGATGAAGCCCACCCAGCCCAGCGTGCCGCCGTGCACATGGGCAATGCCCCAGTCGGTGTAGTGCGAGAGCGCATTCACGGTTTTGATGGACATCATGGGTCCTTCAAAGGTGGCAATGCCGTAAAACGACAAGGCCACGATCATGAAGCGCAAGATGGGGTCCTCGCGCAGCTTGTGCCAGGCGCCCGACAGCGTCATCACGCCGTTGATCATGCCGCCCCAGCTGGGTGCCAACAAAATCAGCGAAAACACCATGCCCAGCGATTGCGTCCAGTCGGGCAGCGCCGTGTAGTGCAGGTGGTGGGGGCCGGCCCACATGTAGGTAAAAATCAACGCCCAGAAATGCACGATGGACAGGCGGTAGGAGTACACCGGCCGCTCAGCCTGTTTGGGGATGAAGTAGTAAACAATGCCCAAAAAGCCCGCCGTCAGGAAAAAACCCACCGCGTTGTGGCCGTACCACCACTGGACCATGGCGTCTTGCACACCGGCGTACACCGAATACGACTTCCACAGGCTGGCCGGAATGCTGATGGCGTTGGTGATGTGCAGCATGGCCACGGCAATGATGAAAGCGCCATAAAACCAATTGGCCACGTAAATGTGCTTGACCCGACGCAGGCCTATGGTGCCAAAAAACACAATGGCATACGCCACCCAGGCCACGGCAATGACGATGCTCAGCGGCCACTCCAGCTCGGCATATTCTTTGCCCCGTGTGATGCCCAGCGGCAGCGTGATGGCCGCACCCACAATAACGGCCTGCCACAGCCAAAAATGCAGCGCCGCCAGCTTGTCTGAGATGACGCGCACCTGGCAGGTGCGCTGCACCACCCAGTAACTGGTGGCAAACAGCGCACACCCCCCAAAAGCAAAAATCGCCGCATTGGTGTGCAAGGGCCGCAGGCGACCAAAAGACAACCAAGCAATGCCCATGTTGAGCTCGGGCCAAGCCATCTGCGCCGCGATGAACACGCCCACCAGCATGCTGACCACGCCCCACACCACCGCGGCGATGGAGAACTGGCGCACGATCTTGTCGTTGTAGGTGGTGGCCTGGCGGGCCGACCAGCCCGTGGAGTCGACCGACGGCAAGGCCATGGCGGGATGGGCAGCGCTCATGAAAAACATCCTAAAACCAATGTCACGCCAGTGTGACCACCACCGGCTTGGGCCGGCTTGACATGGATCAAGCTTTGACCAACTCAGGGTCTCAACTGTCGGCAGCCTGACGGCCCCACGCGTGGCTGCTGGGTTCCATCCGCGAAAAGACTGCTTGGGCTTTGCAGGCGCTGGCCTGCCGGCGATACGTGGCCTGAGGCGATGAAGCTGGACAGTCACGCATCGCCAGCAGACCAGCTCTTACAAAATGGCTTAAGACAAGGCGCGCTCACCCTTGCGGGGGCTCTTGCAAGATGCGCTGGCTCTCGCTGTCTACATCCTCAAACTGCCCCGACCACACCGCCCAGGCCAGCAGGCCCAGCACGCCCAAAGCCAAGAGCACAGACAGGGGTACCAGCAAAAAAAGAATGTCCACAGCCGTCCTTCAGGGGACCACGCCGCGTGGCGATCGCGCCAAGCGTGCGGCGTTGAGCACCACCCACAAAGAGCTCAGCGCCATGCCCAGACCCGCCAGCCACGCAGGCAGCGAGCCGCTGATCGCCAGCGGCACGCAAATCCCGTTGTAGAGCAAGGCCCACAGCAGGTTTTGCCGCACCACCTGCATGGTGCGCTTGGACTGCTGGAGCAAGGCCCCAATGCGCAGCAAAGGCGCTGAGGGCATGACCAAATCGGCCTGCGCCTGGGCCAGCGGCACCGAGGGCCCCACGGCCATGGACACATCGGCGCGGGCGAGCACCGGACCGTCGTTCAGTCCGTCGCCGACCATGAACACCCGGTGGCCCCGGCGCTGCAAGTCCTCCAGGTGCGCCAGCTTGTCTTGCGGCGAGCAGTCGCCCCTGGCCACCGGCACATTCAAGCGCTGGGCCAGGTGCTGCACCGACGCGCTGCGGTCGCCCGAGAGCAGTTGCACGTCCAGACCGGCCGAGCGCAGCTGGCTGACCAGGGCCGCCGCGTCGGCGCGCAGTTGCTCGTCCAGCTCAAAGCGGGCCAGGCCCCAGGGCTCGCTGAGCGCAGCGGGTGGGGACACGCCATCCGACTCTAGGGCCAAGAACACCTGCATGCCAGGGCTGTCCGTGGCTGTGAGGCCGCAAAACTCGGCCCGGCCCAGCCGCACCCAGCCCCGCACACCCAGGTGCTCGGCCCCCACCACTTGCGCGCGCAGCCCCTGGCCCGCCACCTCCTGCAGCCCCACCACATCCAGAGCCAACAAGCTGCCCGCCTGCGCTGCGCCAGCCTCGGCCAAGGCCTTGGAGACGGGGTGCAAAGAATGCTGCGCAAGTGCAGCTGCGATCTGCAGGGCCAGCGCTTGGTTCATGCCCGAGCTGGGCGCGCCCAAAAGCACGGTGCGTTGCAAACCCATGCGGGCCTCGGTGAGGGTACCGGTTTTGTCAAACACCACGGTGTCAATCGACTGCAGGGTTTGCAGGGCCTGCAAGCGGCGCACCAGCACGCCCTGGCGGGCCAGCCAGCCGGCCGTGGTGAGCATGGCGCTGGGGGTGGCCAGCGACAAGGCGCAGGGGCAGGTGACCACCAGCACAGCCACGGCCGCCATCACAGCGCGGGCCGGATCGGTGGGCCACCACCATGCGGCTGCCCCGGCTGCGGCCAGCAGCACGCCCCCCAAAAAAGGCCGGGCCACGCGGTCGGCCAGCAGCGCCAGGCGCGGCTTGTCCACCGCCGCCTGCTGCATCAAGCCCACGATGCGGGCATAGCGGGTGGCCTCGCCCAGGCGCTGCACCCGCACCAGCACGGCCGCGCTCAAGTTGTAGCTGCCCGCCATGACGGGGCTGCCCTCGGCCAGCGGCAAGGGCCGCGACTCGCCCGTGAGCAGCGACTCGTCCACATGGCTGCGCCCCTGCATGACCACGCCATCGGCCGCAAAGGCCTCGCCCGGCAATACGCGGATGACATCGTCCACGCGCAGGCGCCGCACGGCCACCCGCTCAAAGCTGCCGCCAGTCAGGCGCCGCTCCACGCTGTGCGGCAGGCGCTGCATGAGCGCGTCCAGCGAGCCTGCGGTGCGCTCGCGCAAGCGCTGCTCCAGCCAGCGGCCGCTGAGCAAAAAAAACACAAACATGGTGAGCGAGTCAAAGTACACCTCGGCGCCCCACCAGCCCTGCGGCTCAAAGGTGGCGGCCGAGCTGATGGCAAAGGTGATGAGCACGCCCAGCGCCACCGGCAAGTCCATGCTGATGCGGCGCTGCTGCAGGTCGCGCCAGGCATGGGCAAAAAACGGACGCGCTGAAAACAAAAGCACGGGTAAGGTAAGCACCCACGAGGCCCAACGCAGCAGCTGCGCAATGTCGGGCGTGATGCTGCCTGGCTCGGCAATGTAGGCCGGGTAGGCATACATCATGACTTGCATCATGCAAAAGCCGGCCACCAGCCAGCGCCAGAGCATCAGGCGCGAGTCGCGCCTGATGCTGTCCAGACTGGCCACGTCCAGGTCGGGCACCAAGCGATAACCCTGTGACTGGCCTGCGGCCAGCCATTGCGAGGGCCGCACCTGAGCGGCCGACCAGGTGACCGCCGCGCGCTGCGAGGCGCTGCTGACCTTGACCGCCTGCACGCCTGGCAAACCCAGCAAGGCTTGCTCGACTAGCAGCGCGCAAGCCGCGCAGTGCATGCCTTCCACGCGCACCTGCGAGGTCCAGATGGCAGTCGCGCTGCTCTCGCTGCGGCTGAACTGGCGCCACTCCTCGGGGTCGTCATAGGCCTGCAGTCGGTCGCGGGCAGTGGGTGCGCTGGGCGCGGCAGCCAAGCGCGGCAAAGACGGTGCCCTAGGCAAAGCGGGCAAGGGCGTGCTCAATGGTGACATGGGGCCAGCTTAAGCACTGTGGCCTGCCTGCGGCTTGACATGGATCAAGCTTTCTCTGGGCTCCTTCTTTTAAGCTGAGGCCACCACAACAGGGGTCTTCATCATGTACCAACGCATTCTCATCCCCACAGACGGCAGCAAGCTCTCGCACAAAGCGGCTCAGGCGGGCATGACGCTGGCAGAGTCTTTGGGCGCCGAGGTGGTCGCACTCAGTGTGGTGCCGCGCTACCCCATGAGTTTTTTCGAGGGCGGGGTGAGCTTGAGCATGGAAGAAACCAAGAAAATCGAAAAACAGTGGTCTGACAAGGCCGACGCGGTGTTGGCCGGGCTCAAGGCACAGGCCCAAGCCCGCGGGCTGAAAGCCAAGGCGGTGACGGTGCGATCTGACTTGGTGGCCGAGGCCATCATCGCGGCCGCCAAAAAGCACAAATGCGACCTGATCGTCATGGCCTCCCACGGCCGCAAAGGCCTCAAACGCCTGTTGCTGGGCAGCGAGACCACCAACGTGCTGACGCATTCGCACACACCGGTGTTGGTGCTGCGCTGACAAGCCTCATGGTTTGAGGGGGCTTGCGCTGGCGCGATGCGTTCTGAAGACCATGCTTTAACGCTTGCCCAGCAAAGGCGAGCGGCCTATTTTGTTCGAGCCAGTGGGCAGTTTAGGCGGCTGTGAAAAGCCTTCAAAGGCGTGGCCCGCAGCCCATTCGCCCACCGCATACATGCGCTGATCGCGCAGGCCCTCTACGCCTTCGGCCCAGGCCATGAGCATGCGTTTGCCAATGTCTACAAAGCCGGGGTGTTGCGCCATGGCCTGGCGCACCTGCGGGCCCACGTCGGCCACCGCATCGCTGACGGCTTGCACCATCTGCTGCTGCTCTTTGGGCTGAATGCCGAAAGTGGCGGCAATGAATTTCTGCAGGTTTTTGCCGGGTGCCCATGTTTTCTTGCCCATGAACTCGATGCCTGGCGGGTTGTGCTGAAAACCTGCGTACACACTGGTGGTCAACATATCGTAAGCAGGTGAGAGCTGCACGTCGGCCCGACGGGTGCACAGCAAGGCCAGGTTCTTTGCGTGGCAATCGGCATTGCGCAGGGCGTAGGTGAGCAGCAAGGTGGTGGTGAGCTGGCGGTAGGTTTGAAGCCGCTGCGCGCCGGGCACATGGTCGCGCACGGCTTTGGCGATGCGCTCCCAGGTGGTGTCGTATTTGGCAGCGGGGCGCAGGCCGAGCAGGCTGCAAAAGTCTTCCATGCCCCAATGGGGCTGACCGTGTTCGTCCACGTCAAAGCGGTGCACCACCAGCGCCTGACCGTCATCGGACACCTCGGTTTTGGCGGTGGGCATCACACGGCGGGCCACTTGCATGCACAGGTGCTCGTTCAGGGCCGCAAAAGGCAGTTGAGCGCTGGAGCCTTTGATGATGTGGCGGCGGGTCACCAGGCTGGCCTTTTTGTGCATGGCCAGTGGCGCGCCCTCTTCGCCCTTCTTGCTCTGTGCGTCCAAAAATTTGGGCACCACACCCGACACGCCGCTGCTGGCGTGCTCGCGCACCAAGGCTGCAAAGGCCGCTTCAGAGTTGTCACCCTTGAGCAGCGCGGCCACTTCAAGCGGCTTGGGCGGCACGCTGAGATCGGCCCCTGGTGCCGCCACCTGCAAGCGGCCCACCATGTGGCGGCCAATGACGGACAGCAAGGCCATGGGGCTGGCGCTGATGTGGGGGCCGAACTGTTCTTGCAGCACCTGCAGCAGGTAGCCCTCGGGCAGGTTCATTTGCAACACCGGGGGGAGTTGGTCGTCCCACACATAGCTCTCTGTGCGCACCGGCATGGTGAGCGACACAAAGTCATCTGCCGCCACCTGGGGGTGGTAGGTGAGCACGCTTTTGAAGTCGCCAGACTGCGCCAAGGTGGCCACTTCACGGCCCAGCACGTACACGGACAGTTGCATCAGGGGGCACCTTCGGTGGATGCGCCCCTTGCGCCCCTTGCACCCCTTGCGCCCTTTGCACCACCGCCCCGGCCTGCGGCTGGCTGCGCCCGTTCCAGGCGCAATTGATCCAGATCACCAGCCTGGCCCTGGGCCAAGATGTCCAACTCGGCACCCAGCACCGCCAGCACGGCCAGCAGCTTGCGTGAGCCGAATTCGGCCCCCCGGCCACGCTCAAAGCGCGAGAGGGATTCTGGCGTCACGCCCGCCTGGGCCGCTACATCGCCCTGCCTCAGCCCGAGCAACTTGCGGCGCAGGGCAACGGCTTGACCAAGTTCTTGGAGGGTTTGCATTTGATATTTACATCAATAAATTTAATAGTACGATATTTTTTGATTTAAAAATCAATAAAAATTGGAAGCTTCACGTCTCAGCCGCCAAAAAGCACAAATGCGACCTGATCATGATGGCCTCCTACGGCCGCAAAGGGCTCAAGCGCCTGCTGCTGGGCAACGAGACCACCAAGGTGCTGACGCATTCGCACACACCGGTGTTGGTGCTGCGCTGAGTTGTTTATTGGGGTGTGGCGCGCCGAGCTTGGGGTGAGCCCGGCAGGCTCTGGCATCGCTGGAAAGGGGACAGGAGCGGGGGCCGCAACCTTCGCGTTTCGATGGTGCGTTGTTGGACTCCCAAACTGGCCGCCGGCACAGTGCCGCTCTTCGGGCTTAGGGGTGCGGGCAGCGGCCGATTTCCAGCGGGACGTTTTCGAACCCCTTGTTGATCAATGCGGCGCGCACATGGTGGTCAGTGAAGACGGAGCCATCGTCCCGCTCAGCGGGTTTGTCCAGCGCGATGGTGAAATTGGCAATCGCAGCGGTTTTGAGTTGCTCGGCCACGCGCTGCTGCACCTTGCGCGTGGTTGGGCCCACTTTGAGCTGCCCCTGGTGCACGGCATCGTCAATCGCGTAGGCGCAGATGCGCGGGCGTGCTGCTGGCCTGGGGGTCAGCATGTCGTCAATGCTGGATTTGGGCAATGAAAGGGTTTGTTCATGGGCGAGTCCATGGGCTTGTGCTTGCTCATGCAGGTTGTTCGATGATTTGCCAATGGCCGCTCTTGTCCGAACCCACGCGCTGGATGCGGCCTTGCTCGCGCAGTGCTTTGAGGTGGCGTTTGATGGTTTTGTCCGTCACGCCCAAGCTCAAGGCCATTTTCTGAGCCGTCAGCTTGGGCTGGGCGTGAAGCAAGTTCAGGATTTGGGCAGAAAGATGATTTACAGGGACATTTACAGGGACATTTACAGGGACAAGCTGCAAGCCCTCGTCCACGGTGCGTGTCGCCACATCAATGTATTTGTGAAGCGAGTTGGCGATTGCATCGAGCATGAAGTCGATGAACGGGCGGCAGTCCACCGCCACCCCGGTGTGCGAATCTTGCAAGGCCTTGTAATACAGCGCTTGGTTGTGGTGCACCAGCGTCTCAATTGGCATCCAGGCAAAGAGGGGGTTCCACTGGGCCAAGATCAGCGTTTGCCACAGCCGCCCGATGCGGCCATTGCCATCGCGAAACGGGTGGATGTATTCCAGCCGGTAGTGCACCGCAGAACTGGTGATGAGCGGGTGCGCTTCGCTGCTTTGTCCCCACTGCAGCAGCTGCTCAACAAGGCCAGGGACTTGCGTCGAGAGAGCGCCACGGTGCAACAAGCGGCCATCGCTGCCCACCACCGCCACACCGCCCGAGCGAAACTGGCCCGACTCACCCAAGAGGGCCTGGGTCAGGTGCGCGTGCGCCCGCAGCAAATCGTCCACCGACCAAGGTGAGTAAGCGGGTATTTCGTTGTAGGCATGCCAAGCGTTTTGCACCTCTTGGATGTCCTTGGGCGGCCCCCAGACTGGTTTGCCATTGATGATGTCGGACACCTGGCCCAGCGTGAGCTGGTTGCCTTCAATGGCGGTGGAGGCGTGCACCGACAAAATGCGGTTGAACTTGCGCAGCTGCAACACATCGCCAGAGCGCTCTTCGCTGATCTTGACCCGCTCCAACAGCGCGTGGATGGCTCCGATTTTTTCGTGCCACTTCGGGTCTTCTGTATAAAACTGTTGCAGCCGATTCATAGTTGGATTTGTGTCTCGGCAGATTGCGGCAATATGTCAAAGCAAGTTGTGGCGAGTGCCCTAAAAATTTTAGTGCTTGCTCATAAAACGAAGACAGCCTCACACCAAAATCAGTCGCCAAGCAAAGTCACAGAATACAAAAACCAGCAGCGACAAGCAGCACTGGAGCCCGCCCCCAAGCTCACAAAAGAGCAAACGCCACGCACCGGGTTTTGGGGGGTTGGGGGGGGGCGCGTTTTG
>CANHKH010000085.1 GCA_947460165.1 Comamonadaceae bacterium | reverse complement strand
GCCCAAGCCTTGGACAGCGTGACCGAGCTGGCGCCTGACTTTGTGCGCCTGCACGAGCGGGCCAGGCAGTTTGCAGACAGCTTGGCGCATTTTTCAGGCCAGGGCCTGCCCGAGGCCGTGCGCTGGCTGGAGGTCGGCCTGCAGGCCAAGCTGGTGGAGTCGCCACTGGACATTGCGCAGGCCGTGTCCGATCGCCTGCTGGGGCCGGCCCAGGCGGGCAAAACCTGGGTGTTCACCTCGGCCACGTTGGGCGACGACGAGCGCCTGTCCTGGTTCACCCAACCTTGCGGCCTGCAGGGCGCCGAGGTGCTGCGCATAGGCAGCCCCTTTGACTACGCCAGCCAAGCTGCCTTGTATGTGCCGCGCGACTTTCCCAAGCCCTCAGACCCCGCGCACTCGCAGCGCGTGGCCCAGGCCGCTGGCGACTGGGCGCAGCGCCTGGGCGGGCGCACGCTGGTGCTCACCACCACGCTCAAGGCCTTGCGGGTGATTGCCGAGGCGCTGCAGGCGCGCTTTTCAGGCAGCGGCCAGTTGGAGGTGCTGGTGCAGGGGCAAGGTCCCAAGGGCATGCTGATTGAGCGCTTTCGCCGGGCCAGTTCGCTGGGCGAGCCCGGCTGCGTGCTGGTGGCCTCGGCCTCGTTTTGGGAGGGCATAGATGTGGCGGGCGACGCGCTGCAAATGGTCATCATCGACAAGCTGCCTTTTCCGCCGCCGGGCGACCCGCTGGCCGAGGCCCGCTCACGCCACCTGGAAAGCCAGGGCCGCAGCGCCTTCAACGACTACTTTGTGCCCGAGGCCGCGGTCTCGCTCAAGCAAGGGGCAGGGCGCTTGATCCGCCGCGAGACCGATCAGGGCGTGCTCATCATCTGCGACACCCGGCTGGTGCAAATGGGTTATGGCAGGCGCCTGCTCAAGGCCTTGCCGCCCATGCAGCGCCTGCAGACTGAGGACGAATTGCGTGCGCGCCTGGACCAGCTCACCAAGGCAGGTACCACGGACGCTTTTGGCCCGTGAGCTCGCTGCGGCCCAGGTAGCTGCTGGTGGGGTAGCTGCGCTCGAGCACCCGCAGCGTGTCGTCGCGCAGGGTGGTCATGCCCAGCGCGTCGTAAGAGCGGTACAGCAAAAACATGGCTTCTTCAATGGCCGGTACATCGCGGAACTCATCAATGGCCGACTGCGCCCGGTTCACGGCGGCCACGTAAGCCCCCCGGGAAAAATAGTAGCGGGCCACATTCACCTCGGACTGGGCCAGCGAATTGACAATAAAGCCCATGCGCAAGCGCGCATCCGGCGCGTACTTGGACTCTGGGAAACGCTTGACCAACTCGCTGAACGCGGCGTAAGAGTCTTTGGCCGCTTTTTGGTCGCTCTCGGACAAATCGCGTTTGGCCAGGCGGCCCAACAGGCCCAGGTTGTCATTGAAATTGACCAGGCCCTTGAGGTAGAGCGCGTAGTCCAGGGCAGGGCTGGCCGGGTGCAGGCGCAAAAACCGGTCCAGCGTGGCCACGGCCTGGGCCGGCTCATTGGCGCGGTAGTGCGCATGGGCTTTTTCAAGCTGTGCTTGCTGGGCCAGTGGCGTGCCGGCGGCCCGGCCTTCGAGCTTTTCAAACAGCGTCACGGCCTTGTCGTAAGCGCCGTTGGCCGCTTCGTCGCGGGCCTCGGCGTAGATTTTGTTGGGGCTCCAGCCGGCCGTGGGGTCGGTCTTGTTGTCTGCCGCGCAGCCCACCAGCAAGGCCAGGGCGGTCAGAGCCACCAAGTGGCGGCCGCGGCCGACGGCCGATAATCCTTGAAAAACCATGCGATGGACCTTGAGATGACCCCTGTGGGGCGAAAGCGCGATTTTATAGGTGAGCCCGAGCCTTTGGCGGCCCAAGTGCTGCCAGACCTGGGCGATGAGGACGCGGCCGAGCCTGCCTTGGCCGAGGTGGAGTGGCGCCAGTGCACGGTGGCCGTGGCCCAGCACGGTGAACGCCTGGACCGGGCGCTGGCCACGCTGGTGCCCGAATTCTCGCGCAGCTACCTGCAGCAGCTCATAGAGGCGGGTGCCGTTCAGCTGGGCGGGCGGGAGCAGCGCAAAACCTCCACCAAGGTCAAAGTTGGTGAGGTGCTGCGCATCGAACTGCGGCCCACGCCGCAGAGCCAAGCCTTTGCGCCGGAAGCCATGGCGCTGGAGGTGGTCTATGAAGACGCGCACCTGATGGTCATCCACAAGCCGGCTGGCCTGGTGGTGCATCCCGCCCCTGGCCACTGGAGCGGCACATTGCTCAACGGACTGCTGGCCCACCATGCGGGCGCGCGCCTGCTGCCGCGTGCGGGCATCGTGCACCGGTTGGACAAAGACACCAGCGGCCTGATGGTGGTGGCCAAGACCCGGGCCGTGATGGACGCGCTGGTGGCCCTGATCGCCGCGCGCGAGGTGCGCCGAGAGTACATTGCCCTGGCCCACAAGCCCTGGCAACTGGCTGCCACCGTGCGGGTGGAGCAGGCCATTGGCCGCGATCCACGCCAGCGCGTGCGCATGGCCGTGGTGGACCTGGCCCACCAAATGGGCAAGACGGCGCTCACCGACTTTCGCCTGTTGGACAGCCAGCCGCAGGCCTGCTTGCTTCACTGCAAGCTGCACACCGGCCGCACCCACCAAATTCGCGTGCACCTGCTGCACCTGGGTCACCCCTTGCTGGCCGACGAGCTCTATGGCGGCAAGCCGCTGGCTGGTCTGACGCGCCAAGCCCTGCACGCTTGGCGGCTGAGCCTGACGCACCCGGTCACTGGGCAGGCCCTGTCGTGGCGGGCGCCGCTGGCGCCCGACCTGCGCCAGGCCCTGAGCAGCCTGGGGCTGAGCGGCGGCGCTGAGCTAGAATTAAATTCATGATTTGATGAGCAAGCTGAACAGAGCGCTCGCCAATCCTTTTGACATCCAGACTTGCTGTCTGCCCCGGCCTTGCCGACCCCCCTCTCGCAAGGCCATCTGGATCCGGCGCATGCCGGCCCGTTTCCTTGAAGTTGAGACATTGACCCCATGAACACGACGGATGCCAAGCGCGTCCTCGAGACAGCCCTCATTTGCGCGCCGCAGGCCCTGCCTGTGCGTGATCTTGAGCTGCTCTTCGACGGTGCGATCGCGGCCGACACCCTCAAGCGATGGCTCGCCGAGTTGCAAGACGACTGGGCCGGTCGCGGCGTGGAGTTGGTGCGGGTGGCCTCGGGCTGGCGATTTCAAAGCCGCCCAGAGATGCGCCCCTTTCTGGACAAATTGCAGCCTGAAAAGCCGCCCCGCTACACCCGCGCCACGCTGGAGACCCTGGCCATCATTGCCTACCGCCAGCCCGTCACCCGGGGCGACATGGAAGACATTCGCGGCGTCACCATCAACAGCCAGTTGCTCAAGCAGCTTGAAGATCGGGGCTGGGTGGAAGTCATAGGCCACCGTGAAACAGTCGGTCGCCCTGCGCTGTTTGCCACCACCCGCCAGTTTTTGGACGACCTGGGCCTGCAGTCGCTGGACCAGCTGCCCACCTTGGACGGCGCCTCCCCAGAGAGCTCGCTGATTGAGCAAATCGAGTTCGGCCTGTCTGAGCCTGCTTTGCCTGTCGAGTTGGACCCCCCTGAGCTCAGCCCCACTGAGCTGCCACCGGCCGCACCCCTTCCCGCTGCCACCTTGGCACCTGAGCACGAGCTGCCGGTGCTGCCCCCCGATCCCGAGGTTCCGCGCCCAGCGCCCTGACCACCATGCACCCCACTGATCCCTCTTCGGCTGCACAGACCCCGGCCTCCACGCCCGCCGAGCTCCCCACCCCCCCCTCTGCTCTGCAGGCCAGTCAGGCCGTGCTTGACCCACAGGCGCAGGAGGCACAGGCTGGCCCAGCACCCAGCGAGCCGTCCAGCGCTGAAAGTTCTGGCGCAGACAGACCGCCACGGCGCCGCTCGCGGCGCGAGGGCCGAGACGGCGCCTCAGCAAGCCAGACCCGCCCCGACGGCGACGGCCAAGGCGACGCAGCCTTTGCCCCAGCCCCTGCTCAGCGTGCCCCAGGCCAAACGAGCGGCAAGGAGGGCGGCAAAGACGGCAGACGCCAGGGTGCCCAGGGCGGCCAGCACGGTGGCGGTGGTGGTCGGCCGGCAGGGTCGGCGCAGGGCCGGCCAGGGACTGCGCCGCGCCAGGCCTATCGTTTTGAAGACGTGGTGGCCGGCCAGCTCGATGCCGACGAAGAAGACCAAAGCGTGCCTTTGCCCAAGCGCGTGCTCGCGCCGCAGCCCGAAAGCCCCAAGCTGCACAAGGTCCTGGCCCAGGCCGGCCTGGGCTCGCGGCTGGAGATGGAGCAGCTCATTCTTGAAGGCCGCATTTCGGTCAACAACGAGCCAGCCCACATTGGCCAGCGCATCCAGTTTGGCGATGCGGTCAAGGTCAACGGCAAGGTCTTGCGCGTGCGCATTGCGCCGCCGCCGGCGCGGGTGATTGCCTACCACAAGCCCGCCGGTGAGGTGGTCACCCATGACGACCCGCAAAACCGCCCCACCGTGTTTCGCAAGCTGCCCAAGCTCTTTCAAGGCAAATGGCAGTCGGTCGGTCGCTTGGACCTGAACACCGAAGGTTTGCTGCTGTTCACCAGCTCGGGCGAACTGGCCAACCAGCTCATGCACCCGCGCTTTGGCCTGGAGCGCGAGTACGCCGTGCGTGTGCTCGGCGCCTTGAGCAACGAAGAAAAGCAAAAACTGGTCGATGGCGTCATGCTCGACGACGGCCGCGCGCAGTTCGGCAGCATTGAAGCGGCCGGCGGCGGTGGCGAAGGCGCCAACTGCTGGTACCGCGTGACCATTGCCGAGGGCCGCAACCGCGAGGTGCGCCGCATGTTCGAGGCCGTGGGCCACGCGGTCAGTCGCCTCATTCGCATTCGCTATGGCGCGTTCATGCTGCCGCGCGGCCTCAAGCGCGGCGCCTATGTCGAGCTCGATGACCGCGACATCGACGGCCTGACCCGCGCGCTCAGGCACGCCGAAGGCCAAGAAAAGCGCCAGCAGCGCCAGGCCCAGGCCGTGTCTGCCGCCGCAGACGCTCCAGCAGGTCACACGCCCGAATCGCAGGCAGATGGCGACGAAGAGCTCGGGCCTTACGAGCTGCAGCCGCCACCGGGAAAGCACGTGGCCGGCCGCATCGACACGGGCAACGGGGGAGGGCGTGGCAAACGAAGACAAGGCCGGGGTCCCCGTCCTTCGGCACCCCCCCAGGGACCGGCCTCGCCGGGCTCGGGGCCAGGCCGTCCAAGCCGCTCGGCCCGTGGGCCGCGCAGTGAGGGCGCCAGAGGCGGCGGCTCGGGCGGCCCGGCAGGGGGAGGTGGCCAGCCCGATCCCATGAAGACCTCTTTTGGCTACATAGGCGCAGACACCTTCACCCGCCAGCGCCAAGCACCCGGCCAGGGCCGCGGCGGCAAGCGCCCCCCTGGTGGGGGAGGCCGGGGCGGCGGTCGCGGACGCGGCTGATACACACACCCTGACACCGACCCTGGCCACAGCGGTGGACCTGCCTGGGGCAAGGGCATCTGAACAAGCCCTAAAATAACGGGCTTTGTTCATATGAACAGAATTTAAAAACACAAGGATTTTTCCATGGCCATCGAACGCACCCTCTCCATCATCAAGCCTGACGCAGTCGCCAAGAACGTGATTGGTCAGATCTACGCCCGCTTTGAGGCCGCTGGCCTGAAGGTGGTGGCGGCCCGCATGGCCCACCTCTCGCGCGGCGAGGCCGAGGCCTTTTACGCCGTCCACAAGGCCCGTCCCTTCTTCAAAGACCTGGTCGATTTCATGATCTCCGGCCCGGTCATGATCCAGGCCCTGGAAGGCGAAGGCGCGATTGGCAAAAACCGTGACCTGATGGGTGCCACCGACCCCAAAAAAGCCGACGCTGGCACCATACGCGCCGACTTTGCCGACAGCATTGACGCCAACGCCGTGCACGGCTCTGACGCCCCCGAGACCGCAGCCCAGGAAATCGCTTTCTTTTTCCCCGGCATGAACGTTTACACGCGCTGAGTCGCCCCAGTTGGCTTGGCTGGGCGGGGCCTGAACGCTTGCCAAGCCAGGCCAAGGGTTTGAGATCAAGCGGGGCCATGGGGCCCCGCTCTTCATGGGGCCCCGCTCTTATTTAAAGGCTTGCTCGCTGCGCCCCCCCTTGCTGCGGGCCTATGTAGCCCCTTGTGCCCCTTGTTTTTCTTTGAACAGACGCTACGCTGGGTGCTTTTGTGGCCTTGCACGAGCGACACCCCATGAGCACCAACCTCCTCGGCCTTGACCTTGACGCGCTGGTCGCCTTTTGCGAGCAGTTGGGCGAAAAGCGTTTTCGCGCCACCCAGCTCTACCGCTGGATCCACCAGCGCGGCGCCACCGACTTTGCGCAAATGACAGACTTGGCCAAGTCTTTGCGCGACAAACTGTCAGGCTGCGCCCATGTGCAGGCTTTGCCTGTGGTGAGCACCCAGCGCTCGGCCGATGGCACGGTCAAATGGTTGTTTGACGTGGGCGGTGGCAACCTCATTGAGAGCGTTTTTATCCCTGAGACCGACCGGGGCACGCTGTGCGTGTCCTCACAAGCCGGTTGCGCCGTAGGTTGCCGCTTTTGCGCCACGGGTCACCAGGGCTTTAGCCGCAACCTGGACACCGGTGAAATCTTGGCCCAGCTCTGGTTTGCCGAGCACACCCTGCGCCAAGCGCTGGGCCAAAGCGAGCGTGTCATCACCAACGTGGTGATGATGGGCATGGGCGAGCCCTTGCAAAATTACGCCCAGCTGGTGCCGGCCCTCAAGGTCATGCTCGACGACCACGCCTACGGCCTGTCGCGCCGGCGGGTGACCGTGTCGACCTCGGGCGTGGTGCCCATGATGGACCGCCTCAGCCAAGACTGCCCGGTGGCCCTGGCCGTGTCCTTGCACGCCCCCAACGACACCTTGCGCGACCACCTGGTGCCGCTCAACCGCAAATACCCGATCGCCGAGCTGCTGCAGGCCTGCACCCGCTACCAAGCGTGTGCGCCGCGCGACTTCATCACCTTTGAATACTGCATGCTCGACGGCGTCAACGACCAGCCCGAACATGCGCGCGAGCTGATCGCGCTCATGAAAGTCCATGGCGCCCAAGGGCTCAAAGCCAAGTTCAACCTGATTCCCTTCAACCCGTTTGAAGCTTCTGGCCTCAAGCGCTCGGCCGACGCCCAGGTCAAGGTGTTTGCAGGCCTGCTCATGGAGGCGGGCCTGGTCACCACGGTGCGCAAAACCCGTGGCGACGACATTGCTGCGGCCTGCGGCCAGCTGGCCGGTGATGTGCAGGACCGCACCGACGTGCAGCAGCGCATGGCCAGCCAGCGGCTGGGCATGTTGGCCCATATTCCGGTGGTCAGCCTGCCGGCAGATCGCCTCTGACACAGCCGCCATGGCGCCCCTGTCTCCAGCTCGTGTGGCCCGCACTGGGGCCTTGACGGTCGCGCTGGCCTGGCTGCTGGGCTTGGCCGCTTGCAGCGGCCCTGTGTGGCGACCGGTGGGCCAGCCCGACCAGCGCCAAGCCAGCGACGCGTCTGATGCCTCGCCCAGCCGCCAGTTGGCGCGCTTGCGGCTGGCCTTGGCCACGGCCTACTACCAGCAGGGCCAAGATGAGGTGGCGATGGATGCGCTCAAGCAGGCGCTGGCCAGTGACCCCGACCTGGTTCCCGCTTTGAACTTGCGTGGCCTGGTCCACCTGCGACTGGGTCAGTGGTCGCAGGCCCAAAGCAGCTTGCAGCGGGCGCTGGAACTCGCCCCGCAAGACGCCGATGTGGCCCACAACTTGGCCTGGACCCTGTGCCAACATCCCCAAGCCCAAGTGCCACACGAAGAAGTGGCCGCCTTGTTCCAGCGGGCACTGGCCCAGCCCGACTATGCGCATGCAGCCCGAAGCTGGGCGGCTTTGGGGCTGTGCCAGCAGCGTGTGCAGCGCTTGCCGCAAGCCCAAGCCAGCTTGACGCAGGCCTGGTTGTTGGCGCCAGATCATTTGTCTTTTGCGCTCTTGCTGGCCCAGCTTCATGCCGACCGCGGCCAGTGGCTGGAGGCCAGCCAGGTGCTGGTTCAGGCGCACTTGCGCACGCCCGCCACTGCCCAGAGCTTGTGGTTGGCTGCCAGGGCCGCCCGTAAGCTTGATAATCAAGCCTTGTTCCGGCAATGGGCCGAACAGTTGCGACAAGAATTTGGCCGGTCGCCCCAGGCGCTGGCTTTGGACAAAGGGTTGTTTGATGAGTGAATTTTCAGATCAGGGCCAGTCCCCCGGTCAAGGCGCTGCGGCGCACGCTGGCGCCAGTGCAGGCGCCCTGATCCGCCAAGCCCGGGAATCTGCGGGCGTGCACATCACCTCCTTGGCCGTGGCCCTGAAGGTGCCTGTGCGCCGTTTGGAGGCCCTGGAGGCCGACCGCTACGACCTGCTGACCGACGCCGTGTTCGTGCGGGCTTTGGCTTCCAGCGTGTGCCGCAGCCTCAAAATCGACGCCACCCACATCCTGCCTTTGTTGCCCAGAACCCAGGCGCAGCCGCTGTCGGTGGAAGGGCGCATCAATGAGCCTTTTCGCTCCTCTCAAGAGGCGGCTGCGGGTCGCAGCCCCGTCTCCACCCCGGCAGTGCTCGCCGGTGTGGTGCTGGTGCTGGCCGCCATCACCGTCTACCTGTGGCCTGACCTCATGGCGTGGTACGGCCGTGACGACACCCCGTCTGCAGCCGCCGGGGCCGGGCTCAAGCAGCCGGCCTCAGCCGTGGCGCCTGCGGTCCCCTCCTCTGTGATCGAAGTCGTGCCCTCGGCCCAGTTGGCGCCCGCGCCCGCTGCCGCGGCCCTGCCCTCGATGCCCGTGCCTGCCTTGCCCTCCAAAAGGTGATGTGATGACAGACCCCTGCGCCATTGAATCGGCCCAACCCAGGCCGCGCCGCTCCGCCCAGGCCCGCATTGTGTGGGGCTCTCGCGTGGTCACTGTGGGTGGTGACGCACCGGTGCGCGTGCAGTCCATGACCAACACCGACACGGTGGACGTCATTGGCACGGCCATCCAGGTCAAGGAACTGGCGCAAGCCGGCTCCGAGGTGGTGCGCATCACGGTCAACACCCCCGAGGCGGCCCAGGCCGTGCCGCATGTGCGCGAGCAACTCGACCGCATGGGCATCGATGTGCCTTTGGTGGGCGACTTTCACTACAACGGCCACACCCTGCTCACGCAGTACCCGGCCTGTGCCGAGGCCTTGTCCAAATACCGCATCAACCCGGGCAATGTGGGCAAGGGCGACAAGCACGACAAGCAGTTCAGCCAAATGATTGAGGCCGCTGTGCGCTGGAACAAACCCGTGCGCATCGGCGTGAACTGGGGCAGCCTGGACCAAGAATTGCTCGCGCAGATGATGGACGACAACAGCCGCCGCGCCCAGCCGTGGGAGGCCAAGCAGGTGATGTACGAGGCCCTGATCAGCTCGGCCCTGCAGTCGGCCGACCGCGCCAAAAGCTTGGGGATGGCGCACGAGCAAATTTTGTTGTCTTGCAAGGTCTCTGGCGTGCAAGACCTGGTGGCCGTCTACCGAGAACTGGCCAAGCGCACAGACCACCCGCTGCACCTGGGCCTGACCGAAGCGGGCATGGGCACCAAAGGCACGGTGGCCTCCAGCGTGGCGCTGGCCATCTTGCTCCAAGAAGGCATTGGCGACACCATCCGCGTCTCGCTCACCCCGCAGCCCGGCGAGGCTCGCACCCAGGAGGTGGTGATCGCTTCAGAAATTTTGCAGGCCTTGGGT
>CANHKH010000084.1 GCA_947460165.1 Comamonadaceae bacterium | reverse complement strand
CCAATGCGAAGCTCTATGTAGGCCAACGCCTGGGCGTTGGCACCTCCGCTGACGGCGTGCTCATGGTAATCGAGCACTCGCACGGTTTTAGCCAGACCGGATTGCAAGCCGTTCACAAAAGCATCAATCGGACCGTTGCCTTGGCCGTCAATGTCAATCGTGCGACCGGCCCACCGCACCTGGGCCTGCAACCGCACCTGCTTGTCCGCCGCAGGCTGAACGGCGTGGCCCAGCAGTAGGTGGTCTCCCAGCCTGTACTCGCGCTCAAACAGGCCATGGATGTCTCGGGCCGACTGCTCTTTACCGGTGCCGTCCATCACATGCTGAACCACTTGGCTGAACTCAATTTGCAGGCGCCTGGGCAACTCCAGGCCGTATTCGCTCTCCAACAGGTAAGCGATGCCGCCCTTGCCCGACTGACTGTTAACGCGGATCACCGCCTCGTAGCTGCGGCCCAGGTCCTTGGGGTCCAGCGGCAGGTAAGGCATGTCCCAAATGTCACCCTCTTGGCGGGCGGCAAAGGCTTTTTTGATGGCGTCTTGGTGCGAGCCCGAAAACGAGGTGTAAACCAAATCGCCCGCATAAGGGTGGCGGGGGTGCACGGGCAGCTGGTTGCACAGCTCCACGGTGCGGCGAACCTCATCAATGTCCGACAGGTCAAGGCCCGGTGCCACGCCCTGCGAATACAAGTTGAGCGCCACATTCACCAGGTCCAGGTTGCCGGTGCGCTCGCCGTTGCCAAAGAGGCAGCCTTCGAGCCGGTCTGCGCCAGCCATCACCGCAAACTCGCCCGCGGCCGTGCCTGTGCCTCTGTCGTTGTGGGGATGCACAGACAAAACCAGGCAGTCGCGGCGTGCCAAGTGGCGGTGCATCCACTCGATCATGTCGGCAAAAATATTGGGCGTGGAGTGCTCCACGGTCGATGGCAAATTGATGATGCACTTGTGCTGCGGCGTGGGTTGCCACACCTCGGTCACCGCATCGACCACGCGCTTGGCAAAGTGCAATTCGGTGCCAGAAAACATCTCTGGCGAATACTGGAAGACCCACTCGGTGGCAGGCTGCTCAGCAGCCAGGGACTTGAAAAGCCTGGCGTTTTCCACGGCCAAATCCACAATGCCGTCCTCCGACAGGCCCAACACCACGCGACGCATGACCGGGGCCGTGGCGTTGTAGAGGTGAACAATCGCCCGCCGAGCGCCGTGCAATGCCTCAAAGGTGCGGCGAATCAGGTGCTCACGCGCCTGACTGAGCACCTGGATGGTGACGTCCGGCGGGATCAGATCCTCGTCGATGAGCTTGCGCACAAAATCAAACTCCACCTGCGAAGACGAAGGAAAACCCACCTCGATTTCTTTGAAGCCCATGGCCACCAAGAGCTCAAACATGCGCAATTTGCGCGCCATATCCATGGGCTCGATCAAGGACTGGTTGCCATCGCGCAGGTCCACGCTGCACCAAATCGGCGGGCGGGTGAGGACGGCGTCGGGCCACTGGCGGTCCTTCAGGCCCACCGGTGCGAAGGGCTTGTATTTGCTGGCGGGGTTCTTCAACATGGTCATGGTGTGTTCAGGAAAAAAGATGTTCTGGTGATCCGGCAGCCCCAAAAGAAAACGGCCCGCTGCTGGTGCAAACGGGCCGTTGACTGGAAATACGCGTGCGCGCTATCGTCTCCGCCCGTGGGGAGGTAGCAGTAGTTGCAGCAGGGCTTGATTCATGACTGGCAATGTATCACAAAGGAAACACGCGAACGGGCTTGGAATCGCTTTGAGGGGCTTGCGCCCGCGCAAAGCGTGTCACTTGTGCAAACCGCGCTCGTCAGGCTCATCGGTGGAGGTGGAGATCACACTGGTTTGCAAACCCTTGGCCCGGCGCCACACGTAAAGCACGTAGCCTGAGAGTCCATAGACCACAAACAGGCCAAAAATCACCGTGGGCGGGTCGATGTTGATGACGGCAATGCCCAGGGCCAGCAGCACGATGACGGCAAAGGGCACGCTGCGTTTGAAGCTCACGTCCTTGAAGCTGTAAAAAGGCACGTTGGTGACCATGGTCAGACCTGCGAAGAGCATCAGGCCAAACATCCACCAACGCACCTGCTCGCCAGACACCCCAGCCTCGGTCATCAGCCAAATGAAGCCGGCGACCATGGCCGCTGCCGCTGGCGAAGGCAGGCCCTGAAAAAAGCGCTTGTCGACCACGGCCGTGTTGACATTGAAGCGGGCCAGTCTGAGTGCCGCGCAGGCGCAGTACACAAAAGCGGCAATCCAGCCCCAACGGCCCAGGCCTTTGAGCGCCCACACATAAGCGATGAGGGCGGGCGCAGCGCCAAAAGACACCATGTCCGAGAGCGAATCCATTTGCTCGCCAAAGGCGCTTTGGGTGTTGGTCATGCGGGCCACACGGCCGTCCAGGCTGTCGAGCACCATGGCGCAAAACACCCCCACAGCCGCTTGGTCAAAGCGGCCGTCAATGGCCATCACGATGGCGTAAAAACCACCAAACAAGGCCGCCAGGGTGAACAAGTTCGGCAAGACATAAATGCCTTTGCGTCGCTTGCTGATCACCAGGCCCTCGGGCAAAGGCTCGTTGTGCGTGTCGTTTCCATCGTGCATGAACCAAGTGTAAGGGCTGAGCACCAACGAAAAGGCCGCTCAAAAGCGGCCTTTTCTGGACAAGGGCGATCGGACTCGCCCGTGGCTCATCAGTTGCGGGTTTGGTCCACCAGCTTGTTTTTGGCGATCCAGGGCATCATGGCGCGCAGCTTGCCGCCCACCACTTCAATGCTGTGCTCGGCCGTGTTGCGACGGCGGGCGGTCATGCTGGGGTAGTTCAAGCGGCCTTCTTGGATGAACATCTTGGCGTATTCACCGTTTTGGATGCGCTTGAGCGCGTGGCGCATGGCCTCGCGCGACTGCTCGTTGATGACCTCGGGGCCAGTCACGTACTCGCCGTACTCCGCGTTGTTGGAGATGGAGTAGTTCATGTTGGCAATGCCGCCTTCGTAGATCAGGTCCACGATGAGCTTGAGCTCGTGCAGGCACTCAAAGTAGGCCATCTCAGGGGCATAACCGGCTTCCACCAGGGTCTCGTAGCCCATTTTGATGAGTTCCACCGCGCCACCGCACAGGACGGCCTGCTCGCCGAACAAGTCGGTTTCGGTTTCTTCTTTGAAGTTGGTCTCAATGATGCCGGCCTTGCCGCCACCGTTGGCCATGGCGTAAGACAAGGCCAGGTCACGGGCTTTGCCGCTCTTGTCTTGGTGCACGGCCACCAGGTGGGGCACGCCGCCGCCCTGGGTGTAGGTGTTGCGCACGGTGTGGCCGGGGGCCTTGGGCGCCACCATCCACACGTCGAGGTCGGCGCGCGGATTGACTTGGTTGTAGTGCACGTTAAAGCCGTGCGCAAAAGCCAGCGAGGCGCCTTGCTTGATGTGGGGGGCCACGTTGTGGGTGTAGACCTCGCCGATTTGCTCGTCAGGCAACAAGATCATGACCACGTCGGCCGCTTTGACAGCGTCGTTGACTTCCATCACGTTCAGGCCGGCTTTGCCGACTTTGTCCCACGAGGCGCCGCCCTTGCGCAGGCCGACCACGACTTTGACGCCGCTGTCGTTGAGGTTTTGAGCGTGGGCATGACCTTGCGAGCCATAACCAATGATGGCCACCGTTTTGCCCTTGATCAGGCTCAGGTCGCAGTCTTTGTCGTAGAAAACTTTCATTTTTTATCTCCAGTTGGTAACGCCGTTCGTCCTGAGCCTGTCGAAGGGCTCAAGCCTCGCAAGACTTGCGAGGCATCGACAGACTCGACCCGAACGGACGGGTGGTCGAGCCTTGCTGTGCATCAAACGCGCAAAATTCTCTCACCACGGCCAATGCCGCTGGCGCCTGTGCGCACGGTCTCCAAAATGGCGCTGCGGTCAATGGCTTCCAGAAAAGCATCGTTTTTGGACTGGTCGCCCGTCAGCTCTATGGTGTAGCTTTTCTCGGTCACATCGATGATGCGGCCCCGAAAAATATCGGCCATGCGCTTCATTTCTTCGCGCTCCTTGCCCACAGCGCGCACCTTGACCATCATGAGTTCGCGCTCGGTGTAAGCACCTTCAGACAGGTCGACCACCTTGACCACTTCAATCAAACGGTTCAGGTGCTTGGTGATTTGCTCAATCACGTC
Source organism: Comamonadaceae bacterium (assembly GCA_947460165.1). Taxonomy (GTDB): domain Bacteria; phylum Pseudomonadota; class Gammaproteobacteria; order Burkholderiales; family Burkholderiaceae_C; genus Polaromonas. The sequence goes on along the minus strand of CANHKH010000084.1, from coordinate 5,650 downwards.
GTCAGAGCCACTGGTCTGTATGGTCATGCGCGAGAGGCTGGGGTCTTCCGTGGGCGCCACGGTCAGGCTCTCAATGTTGTAACCACGGGCCGAAAAAAGCCCCACCACGCGGGACAGGGCGCCCGCTTCGTTTTCTAACAAGACAGCAATGATATGTTTCATTTGATTCCTCTTTGTGCCACCCTCCCCCGCGCACGGTAATGCACGGACTCGGTGGTCAATAGATTCGTCCAAGGGATGGCCGGCACAAGATGCCAGCCGGGAAAAAGGAGTTAGAGGTCTTCGCTGCCCAGCAGCATTTCCGTGATGCCCTTGCCGGCCTGAACCATGGGGAACACGTTTTCCGTGGGGTCGGTGCGGAAATCCATGAACACGGTGCGGTCCTTGAGCGCCCTGGCCTCGCGCAATGCGGGCTCGACGTCTTCTGGACGCTCGATCAGCATGCCGACGTGGCCATAGGCTTCGGCGAGTTTCACGAAATCAGGCAAGGCATCCATGTAGCTGTGGCTGTAGCGGCCCGCGTATTCAATCTCTTGCCATTGCCTGACCATGCCCAGGTAGCGGTTGTTCAGCGCCACAATCTTGATGGGGGTGTTGTACTGAAAGCAGGTGGACAGCTCCTGGATGCACATCTGCACCGAGCCCTCACCCGTGACGCAGTACACCTCGCTGTCGGGCTTGGCCAGCTTGATGCCCATGGCATACGGAATGCCCACGCCCATGGTGCCCAGGCCGCCGGAGTTGATCCAACGGCGCGGCTCATTGAATTTGTAGTACTGCGCGGCCCACATTTGGTGCTGGCCGACGTCGGAGGTCACGTAAGCCTCGACATCTTTGGTCATGTTCCACAAGGTTTCAATGACCATTTGCGGCTTGATCACACTGGGGTTGCTGCGGTCGTACTTGAGGCAGTCGCGGCTGCGCCAGCCTTCAATGGTCTGCCACCACTGCGCCAGAGCGGGCGCATCGGGCTTGAGGCCGGACTCCCGAATCATGTTGAGCAGTTCAGTCAGCACGTCTTTGACATCGCCCACGATGGGAATGTCCACCTTGACGCGCTTGGAAATGCTGGACGGGTCAATGTCGATGTGAATGATCTTGCGGTCGTTTTGCGCAAAGTGCTTGGGGTTGCCAATCACGCGGTCGTCAAAGCGCGCACCAATGGCCAGCAGCACGTCGCAGTTTTGCATCGCGTTGTTGGCCTCAATGGTGCCGTGCATGCCCAACATGCCCAAAAATTTGGGGTCGGTCGCCGGGTAAGCGCCCAAACCCATCAAGGTGTTGGTGCAGGGGTAACCCAACAGGTCGACCAAGGTGCGCAATTCTTGCGACGCGTTGCTGAGCAGCACACCGCCACCGGTGTAGATGTAGGGCCGCTTGGCCGCCATCAAGAGCTGCAGCGCCTTGCGAATCTGGCCGCCGTGGCCTTTGCGCACAGGGTTGTAGCTGCGCATTTCCACCGTTGCGGGGTACTCGTAGACGCACTTTTTGAACGACACGTCCTTGGGCACATCCACCACCACCGGACCGGGTCGGCCGGAGCGAGCAATGTGGAAGGCTTTTTTGAGGGTGCTGGCCAAATCACGAACGTCTTTGACCAAAAAATTGTGTTTGACGATGGGCCGGGTGATGCCCACGGTGTCGCACTCCTGGAAAGCGTCCAGCCCAATCGCCGGGGTGGGCACCTGGCCGGTGATGATCACCATGGGGATGCTGTCCATGTAGGCCGTGGCAATGCCTGTGACCGCATTGGTCACGCCTGGGCCGGAAGTGACCAGGGCCACACCCACCTCACCACTTGCGCGGGCATAACCGTCTGCAGCGTGAACGGCGGCCTGTTCGTGGCGCACCAGCACGTGCTGCATCACGTCTTGTTTGTAGAGGGCGTCGTAAATGTAGAGGACCGCACCGCCGGGATAGCCCCAGATGTACTTGACCTGCTCCTCAATGAGCGCTTTGACCAAAATTTCAGCGCCCATGAACTCCATGCCGAGGTCGGCATTTTTATCTTGAGGCGTGAGTGCGGATGCGAAGGCTTGCTCCGACTTGTTGATTTCCATGATGAACCTTTGCGAATTTCTCTAACGAAAAACCTTGGGTGCCGCTTTGCCCATCTTTGTGAGACGGCATTGCGACTTGAGACCTGGGACCATGGGCGAATTCATGCTCCGCCGGATCCAGACCCTTTTGCCAAATGAATGTAACCTGTGATTATGGCATGCCTCAAGCAGCGCCTTATTCAAGGCAGGCGCGGCGTACAGGCGGCGGGTGGGGAGCATAATCGCGGCCGTTTGACACTGCACCACAACCCAGATCCTCGGCACGTTTTGAGATGTGCCCAAAGAGGCCGACAGCCAGAGACAACACCCATTCGTGGCCACTGAAAAAGAGCTTTCGGAGTTTCTCCGCAGCGTGGAAAAGCGCGCATTCAAGCGCAGCCTCTACCACGTGCGCGACACGGATGCAGCCTTGGACATCGTGCAAGACAGCATGCTCAAACTCGCCCAAAGTTACGGCGACAAGCCCTTGGCTGAGTTGCCCATGCTGTTCCAGCGCATTTTGTCGAACACCATGCTCGATTGGTTCAGGCGGCAAAAAACCTATAAATCTCACTTCTCCAGCCTGGGGGACATGTCTGCTTCAAGTGAGCAAGAAGAGTTCGACCTGCTTGAAAGCTGGGAGGGCTTGGAGTCCAGCTGGGGCACGCCGCGCGAAAGCGCCCAAGACAGCCTTGAACGGGCACAAATTCTGCGAGAGCTCGAAATACACATCCTGGACCTGCCCGTGCGTCAACGAGAAGCCTTCTTGATGCGTTACTGGGAGGAGATGGACGTGGCCGAAACGGCTGCAGCCATGGGCTGCTCTGAAGGCAGTGTCAAAACACATTGCTCCAGAGCGGTACAGGCACTCAGTAAAGCCTTGAGCGCCAAAGGAATAAAATTATGAATGCCATGGATACTCGTTACTCTGAAAGTGTGACAAATCGTCTGGGTTTCAAGCTGGCTGCTCAGCTGAACCTGGGTGTGGTCGACCTGCCTTACGACATCGGTGAGCGCCTGCGTGCCGCCCGTGAACGCGCCGTGTCCCAAAGAAAAATTGAAGTTGTTCGCCATGCACCACTTTGGGTCGCCCAAGGCGGAACCGCCACCTTGGGTTGGGGCGGTGAAGAAGGCATGGGCTTGTTTGGCCGTTTGAGCGCCTTCATTGCCATGGGCGTGCTGGTGGTGGGCCTGCTTGGCATCAGCGACCTGCAAAGCGATGAAAGAGCCCGGGAATTGGCCGATGTGGACATGGCGCTGCTCACCGACGAACTGCCACCCCAGGCCTTTGCCGAGCCCGGTTTCCTTCAGTTTCTGCAAAAGGACCTGTGAAGCTGTTTGCTCTGACCCTGAAAGCCATGACCCAGGCCTATTTCCACACGCGACTTCAGGCAACTGACTGCCTGCCCTGTGCTGTGCGTGCGTGTCCTGGCCTGAGTCTTGTGCTGCTGACACTGGCTTGCACCATGATGCTGCTCACCAGCCCAGTGCTGGCCGAGGAAGCGCAGCCCACACCCAGTTCGCAGGCCGTGAGCAAACCTGTCGCCGCACCAGTACCCCAAGCAGCCGCAGGTTCGAGCTGGCACCGCCTTGCTCAAAGCCAGCGCCTAGCCCTGGCGCCCTTGGCTGCCACCTGGGACAGCTTGAGCCCTGCCCACAAGCGCAAATGGCTGGAGGTGTCTAAAAATTACCCCACCTTGGGCCAGAGCGAACAAGCCAAGATGCACGAGCGCATGACCGAATGGGCGGCTCTCAAGCCCCAAGAAAGGGCGCAGGCCAGGCTTAACTTCGGCAAAACCGTTGAAATTGCCAAAGAACTGACACCCGCCGAAAAACTGGCCAAATGGCAGGCCTACCAAGCGCTTTCGCCAGAGGAACGGCAAAAGCTGAACGACAACGCCAAAACTCGGCCCTTGGGCGCAGCGCCAGCGGTCAAACCGGTTCCCCCTCAAAAACTGGCAGTGGTGCCGCCCGTCAGCACCGCCAAGGCAAGCAAGTCTGGGGATGTTCCAGCGGCCCCGGCTGAGCCTGCGGCGAGCAACTAGACTTCAGGCCGCAGGATCGGTGTTGATCCTGTTTTTTTGCCTGAAACCCTGACGTGAACGCCGATACCCTTTCTACGCCCTCTCTTGCCCGCCGCATGGCCTGCTGGATGTACGAGGGCATGCTGCTTTTTGCGGTGGTGTTCATCGCGGACTACCTGTTCAGCGCTTTGAGCCAAACCCGACACGCCCTTGAAAACCGCCTGCCGCAGCAAATTTTCTTGTTTTTGGTGCTGGGCATTTACTTTGTCTGGTTTTGGTCGCGGGGTCAGACCTTGGCCATGAAAACATGGCACATCCGCATCGTGACCCGCCAAGGCCAGAACCTGTCGCAAAAGCAAGCCTTTGTGCGCTACGTCCTGAGCTGGTTGTGGTTTGTGCCACCCTGGGCTCTGACTTGGGCGCTCGGGCTCGATGCCCGCCATGTGCTGTGGCTCAGTCTGGGCTGGATTGGGCTGTGGATGTTGCTGGCCAGACTGCACCGCGACCGACAGTTTGTGCATGATGTGATGGCCCGCACGCGTCTGGTCTCCAGCCCTGCTCCCGTCAAAGCCGCCAAGCCCGCCAAGGCTGGGGTTTGACAGCACGGCATGGCCCCTCCCTCTTTTCCCCCTAACCACGCATCTGGCGAACTGCCGGACCAGGAAGGGGCGTGCGCGACTGACATGGTCAACCCCCAAAAACACCGCAAGGGCCTGGACCGCATCAGGCATGCCGCTGGTTTTTCCATGGCGGGCTTGCTTCAGGGGTGGAAAGAAACCGCTTTCCGCCAAGAGGCCATGGCCGCCATTTTTTTGTTGCCCTTGGCCTTTTGGCTGGGGCAAACCTGGGTTGAACGCGTGCTGCTGGCCGGCAGCGTCTTGCTGGTGATGATTGTGGAGTTGCTCAACACCGCCGTGGAAGCGGCCATAGACCGCATTGGCCCCCAATGGCACGACCTGTCCAAGCGCGCCAAAGACCTGGGCAGCGCGGCCGTGCTGCTGGCGCTGCTGCTGTGCACCGTCACGTGGGGCTTGGCGCTGTGGGAGCGCTTCGCATGAAGCCGGCTTTTTCACTGTGCGTGTATTGCGGCTCGCGGCCTGGCATGCTGGCGCAGTACAGCGAAGTGGCCCAAGAAGTGGGCCGCTGGATCGCCCAGCATGATGGGCAACTGGTCTACGGCGGCGGGCACAACGGGCTGATGGGCACCCTGGCCGATGCCACTTTGGAGGCAGGCGGGCGGGTGGTGGGCATCATCCCGCAAGCCTTGGTGGACAAAGAGTACGCGCACCGAGGCTGCACAGAGCTGCACATCGTGGCCGACATGCACGAGCGCAAACACATGATGGCCGAGCGCGCCGACGCTTTTTTGGCCCTGCCCGGCGGCATAGGGACGCTGGAAGAATTTTTTGAGGTGTGGACCTGGCGCCAACTGGGCTACCACAACAAACCCGTGGGCCTGCTCAACCTGGCCGGCTACTACGACCACTTGCTGGCGTTTTTAGCGCACAGCACGGCCCAAGGCTTCATGGGCGAGTGGCAGTCGGACCTGGTCCAGGTGTCTGACAAACCCCAGGACTTGCTGCGTGT
>CANHKH010000083.1 GCA_947460165.1 Comamonadaceae bacterium | reverse complement strand
GTTTGGTCTGGACACCAATCCCGTGGCCATGGCCGAAGACGGCTCCAACAGCCTGCAAGTCATCCCCAACGGCGTTTTGATTCGTCCCGCTGCCGAGCAGCGTTTTGGCGCCAAGGTCACCTATGACGCAAGCAACAAGAGCTTTTCAGTCAAGTCCGGCACCACGGGCGATGACTCCAGCATTTCGCTCACCGTGGGCAGCGATTCGCTGGGCCGGCGTCTGTTTGGTCTGGAATCGGGCACGGTTGCCCGGTCTGAGCTGGCCGAGCGCGGATTGAAGTCAGAACCTGCCGTGGCCTTTGGCTCCTCACCCACCACCAACGTGACCAATAACTTTGCGGTCGATGACACCAACAATCGCTTTGTGGTGACGGTCGACGGCATCAAAGGCACGGTGGTCATCCCCAGGCGCACCGACTATTCGGTGGAGTCTTTTGCCGCTGCTTTGCAAAAAGGCATCAACTCCTTGGGGGGCAACACCGACGGCGTGCCGAGCACCGTCAATGGCGTGAAGGTCAGCTACGACCAGGCCAACAACCGCTTTGTGTTCACCACGGGGACCACGGGGTCAGACTCGTTCATCAAAATTTCAGGCAGCGCCAACTGGGGCTTGGACCAGGTCGAGGCCGGCCGGGGCACCACCGCCACCTGGGTCAAGCCGACCCAGCACAAAGACATGGTGGGCTCGCAACTGGTGCCCAAGTACATTGACAGTGAGGGCAAAGAAACCACCAACGGCGATGGTTTTGTCAGGCTGCCACCTTGGTCACCGGTGTACCTGGACAAAGGCGAGCTGACCTTTGACACCGGCGGCAAGCTGGTCTCTCCCGCGGGCGGCACGCAACTGGAGACGGTCTACCTGGCCGGCGGTAAGGGCGCTTTGACCATCAATATTGACTACTCGGCCTCGACCCAGTTTTCATCGCCTTTTGCTGTGCTGTCGCAGTCGCAAGACGGCGCTCCCGAAGGTGACTTGGTGGGCGTGACGATTGCCAACGATGGTTTGGTCAGCGCCTCTTACTCCAACGGTACGCAAAAATCGCTGGCCAAAATTTTGCTGGTGAACTTTTCAAGTCCGTCCGGTTTGCGCCAGGCGGGCGATTCGAGCTTTTTGGCCTCGGCCGCTTCTGGCAAGCCTATTTTGGGCACAGCCGGCACCGCTGGTTTTGGCACCATACGCGCCGGCGCCACAGAGCGCTCCAACGTGGATTTGACGCAAGAGCTGGTGGACTTGATCACCGCTCAGCGTAACTTCCAGGCCAACGCCAAAGCCATTGAGACCTCGACCACCATGACCCAGGCCATCATCAACATCCGTGGTTAATGAATCGGCTGTAAACCCAGGAACTTGAGATGGATCGCTTAGCTTTTAACGCCGCTGCTGCCATCAATGAGCAGCGCCTCACGCGCCAGGTCGCGGTCAACGAGATGGCCAACGTCTCGACGCCGGGCTTCAAACGCAGCTATGAGGCATCGATGAAAGCCATCACCGCCGAGGGCCCGGGCTTTCCTACCCGCATTCAGCCCCAGGCTGTGGTGGCTGACGTGATCCAGTTGTCTCCGGGCTCGGTGATGGCCACCGGCCGCGCGCTAGACATTTCAATGAATGACAAGGCTGTGCTGGGGGTGAGCTCGTCCGACGGCACACTCGCCTTTACTCGCCGAGGGGACCTGCGCGTTAACGCTGCAGGCTTGCTGGAAACCGGCTCAGGCTTTGCCGTGCGCGGCCAGGGTGGGGCTCCCATCACCGTGCCGCCCGGCGCCGATGTGCATATCGCAGGCGACGGACAGGTTTATGCCTCCTTGCCCGGCCAAGGGAACGCGCCAGCAGTGTTGGTCGAGCGCCTGCTCTTGCGCGACGCGGGTCAAACCCAGTTGGAGCGCCGTGAAGACGGCCTGTTCCAGCCCTTGAGCGCTCCAAACAAAGACATCACCAACGGTGTCAAACCGCCCACAGTCACCTCCGCCGCGCTGGAGGGCAGCAATGTGAACGCCATGCAAATTCTCATCAAGCTGATGGACCAGTCACGCACCTTTGAGCAGCAGGTGCGCATCATCAAAGAGGTCAAGAGCAGCGATGAGTCGGGCGCCTCCATGATGAAGCTGGGCGGCTGAGCGCCTCAACCAATTTAAACAAACAAGGAGCACACCATGGATGCATCAATGTGGGTGGCGAAAACGGGCCTGGACGCCCAGCAGACACGCATGAACGTGATCTCAAACAACCTGGCCAACGTCAACACGACAGGCTTCAAGCGCGACCGCGCGGTGTTCGAGGACATGCTTTATCAAAATGTACGCCAAGCTGGCGCGCAGACCGACGCCAACGCCCAGTCGCCCACTGGCATGATGCTGGGCACCGGCGTGCGCGTGGTGGCCACTGAAAAGCTCAACGCCCAGGGCAACACCATCACCACGCAAAACCCGCTGGACATTGCCATCACGGGCAATGGCTACTTTCAAATCGCCCAGGCCGATGGCACTGTGGCTTACTCGCGCGATGGTGGCTTCAAGCTGTCTGCCACCGGCCAGCTGGTGACCTCCAGCGGCGCCTTGCTGCAGCCCGCCATCACCGTGCCGCAAAACGCGTCCAGCTTGAGCATTGGCCGTGATGGCACCGTTTCGGTGGAACTCGCCGGCGGCGGCAACCAGGTGCTTGGTCAAATTCAAATTGCCCGCTTCGTCAACACCGCCGGTTTGCAATCCTTAGGCCAAAACCTGCTGCGCGAAACGCCAGCCAGTGGCGCCCCCCAGGTGCTGGTGCCTGGCCAAAACGGCGCAGGCACGCTGGTGCAAGGCTCGCTGGAAGCCTCCAACGTGAACGTGGTGGAAGAAATGGTCAGCATGATCGAAACCCAGCGCGCCTACGAAATCAACTCCAAAGCCATTTCCGCCGTGGACGGCATGCTGCGCTTTATCAACGAGCGCCTGTAAGGCTTGAACCCTGGACCGACCATGAAACAGCTCATTGCCATCGTCTCGCTTGCGCTTTTGGGCACAGCTTGCAGTGTCATACCGCCCCAGCCGCTGGCCCACAGCCCCGACTTTGCGCCCGTCTACCCCCAAGCCAAAGACCGCCAGCCTTTGGCCACCGGTGCCATATACCAAGGCCGCGCCAGCGACAACTTTTTTGGCCGCGGCCGCCACTACCAGGTGGGTGATGTCATCACCGTGCTGCTCAACGAATCGACCCAGGCCGCACGCACCCAAAACAACTCTCTGAGCCGCAAGTCCAGCAACGATGTGGTGCCCTTGGGCATTCAAAACAAAATGAAAACCTTCCCTGGCTTGGCCGGGGTCAATCTGCTGGGTGGCACCATAGAGAACACAGGCGCAGGCACCGCCGACCAAAAGGCCAGCCTGGAAGGCTCGGTGGCGGTCACTGTGATTGACGTGCTCGCCAACGGCAACTTGGTGTTGCGCGGAGAAAAGCAACTGGCCTTGACCGAGGGCACCGAGGTCATCCAAGTCGCGGGGGTCATTCGCCCTGAAGACGTGGCGCCCAACAACACCGTGCAATCGCGCCGCTTGGCCAACGCCCAAATCACCTACCGCGGCACCGGCGACCTGGCTTCGGCCACCCGCCCCGGTTGGGGCACCAGCACCTTGCTCAAACTCTGGCCTTTCTAAGCTGCGCCCTCCTTGTCTTTGTGGGAGCCAGCCTGCTGACGAATGGGCCATAAAAAAAGCTTTTGGCACCTGGATCTCCTCAATGCGCACCCCTGCCATGACGCTTGACGGAGGGTTGCTCCATGGCGCACGAGGATCGCGCACACCAATTGCGATTGGGTCGTTTTTCTCAGCCACAAGGCGTGTACCTGGTGACGACCGTGATGCTGCACAGGGTGGCTGTGTTTGCCAATTTCACTGCAGCCCGCAAGCTTGTCCGGGTTCTGCGTCAGCCTGACGTGGAAGCCAGGGCACACACGCTGGCGCATGGGGTCATGCCCGACCCACTGCATTGGCTGATGCAACTCGTGGGCGGTGACAGCCTGTCGCAGTGCGTGCAGCGCATGAAGTCGCTTTCCACCAAAGCGGTTGGCCTTGACCTATGGCAAAAGGGGTTTCATGACCGTGCTCTGCGGCATGAAGATGACCTGGCAGAGGTGGCCCGATACGTGGTCTACAGCCCCGTGCGTGCTGGTTTGGTCAGCAAAACCGGCGCCTATTCGCATTGGGATGCGATTTGGGTGTGAGTCAGCCCCCCCAGGGCAGCCGGAGCTGGTTTTTGCAGGAGCCAGCCTGCTGGCGAAGGGTGGCGGTCAGCGGGCCGTTGCCGCAGGCAAAGATTCGCCGGCAGGCCAGCCCCTGCAGGGGCGGCGCACATACAAAACACGGTCATCACCCCCCGTAGACACCCACTGATCAAACCGGGCGCGGCTTTTGCTTATATCTGGGCTCTGTCAAGGAATCGTCATGACCCGTATTGCCCCTTTATTCATCAGCCTGGCCTTGGCCGCAGGCGCTTTGTTGCCCACGGCTGCCCGAGCCGACCGCATCAAGGACCTGGCCAATTTGGCCGCCAAGCGCACGAATCAACTCATAGGCTACGGTCTGGTGGTGGGTTTGCAAGGCACGGGCGATGGCTCGGATGTGTCTTTCACGGCGCAAAGCATGAAAACCATGCTCAGCCGCATGGGCGTGGCCATGGAAGGGGCTTTGGCCGACTTTGAAACAGCGGCCACCGCCGGCAAGATGGACATCAAGAACGTGGCGGCGGTGATGATCACGGCCGAGCTCCCGGGCTTTGCCAAGCCCGGTCAAAAAATCGACATCACGGTCTCTGCCATTGGCAAGGCCAGCAATTTGCGCGGCGGCACGCTGCTCTTGGCCAGCTTGCGCGGTGTGGACGGCGAGGTCTACGCCTTGGCGCAGGGCTCGCTCACGGCCACCGGCATTGACGCCAGCGCGGCGGGCTCCAAAGTGGTCATTGGCGTGCCCACCTCGTCGCGGGTGCCCGGTGGCGCCACGGTCGAGCGCATCGTGGACAGCCCTTTTGCCAGTGCTGAACAACTCATTTTGAATGTGCGCGAGGGCGACTTCACCACCACCACGGCCATTGTCAATGCCATCAACAGCCGCTTTGGCGAGGGCGTGGCCCAGGCCGTGGACAGCGTGTCTGTGGCGGTGCGGGCGCCGCAAGACGTGAGCCAGCGCGTGGCCTTCATGAGCATGGTGGAGAACCTGGAGGTTCAACCCGGCGAGCCGCCTGCCCGCGTGGTGGTCAACGCCCGCACGGGCACGGTGGTCATCAGCCGCAATGTGCGGGTCACTGCCGCGGCTGTCTCGCACGGCACCATCTCGGTGGCGATATCGGCCACCAACGAGGTCTCTCAGCCCAACCCGCTGGCCGGTGGCCAGACGGTGGGCGTGCAAAACGCCGAGGTGGCGGTCAACGAGCCCAAAAACCCCATGTTCATGTTCCAGCCCGGGGTGGACCTGCGCCAAATTGTGGACGCGGTCAACCAGGTGGGCGCCTCGCCCTCGGCGCTGATTGCCATTCTTGAAGCGCTCAAGAGTTCGGGCAGCTTGCGCGCCGAGCTGCTGATCATCTGATCGCCAGATTCAAACTCAAGCCATGGAACCCACCTCCAACGCCACCGCCCGCAGCTACCTGGACTTTCAGGGCCTGGGCGAGCTGCGCGGGCAAGCCGCCCGCGACGGCAAGTCGGCCCTGCGCGAAACCGCGCAGCAGTTTGAGGCCTTGTTCCTGCAAATGATGATGAAGTCCATGCGCGACTCCATCGAAAAAAGCGAGCTCACCTCCTCGCCGCATGCCGACACCTTTGAAGCCATGTTTGACAAAGAGGTCTCCATGGCCATGGCCAGGCGCGGCGCCGTGGGCCTGGCCGACATGCTGGTGGACGTGCAGTCCCGCCAGATGGGCGCGGTCAGCTCCACGGCCGATGCCTTGGCCGCCCGCGAAGCCGGCACCTTGCAAAAAGGCCTGCCACTCAACCCCGCTCAGCCCGGCCTGAGCTTGCAGCCCAAACCGGCGGCCCTGGGGGCGCTGCAGTTCCCAGGCGCGCCCATGCCATTGAGCCGTGTGCCTGGCTTGACCCCTAGGAGCTTGCCATGAGCGACCTTTTAGGCGTGGCCGGCACCGCCGTCACGGCCTACCAGTTGGCCTTGGGCACTGTGGGCAACAACATTGCCAACGTGTCTACCGAAGGCTATTCCCGCCAAGAGGTGGGTCTGAGCTCGGCCCCACCGCGCCAAATTGGCGGTGCCTACCTTGGCACCGGCGTGGTGTACGAGCGCGTCAAGCGCCAGTACGACGCTTTTGCCGATTTGAACTTGCGCAACAGCATCAGCGAGTTGTCCAGCCAAGAGCCCATGGTGGAATACACCAACCGCGTGGTGGACGTCATGGGCAGTGAAAACGCGGGCCTGGTCAGCGCACTCGACGAATTTTTCTCTGCCGCCAGAGGCTTGTCCACCGACCCGGCGTCTACCGTGTTGCGCGGCGAGTTTTTCCGCTCGGCCGAGGGCTTGAATTCGCGCTTTAGCCTGATTTCCAGCCAGCTGGACTTGGTGGACACCGAAAGCCGTGACGCTGTGGAAGGCAGCGTGGGCACCGTCAACACCTTGGCGCAGCAACTGGCCGCCATCAACGTGCAAATGTCCAAGCACGGCAGCGTCACCAAGCAGCCGGCCGAACTGCTGGATCAGCGCGACCGCCTCTTGCGCGAGATGTCTGAGCATGTGCGCATACGCACCAGTTTTGGCGCCAATGGCTCGGTCAATGTGAGCCTGGGCAGCGCGCCAGACAAAGACCTGATCGTCCAGGGCATCAATGCCGTGCGCATAGGCAGCTACACCGACCCCCAAAACCCTGACCGCATTGGCTTGGTGCTGGACCCCTACGGTCAGCAGCCCCGATCGCTGGCGGGCGTGACCAGCGGCAAGTTGGCCGGCATCATGAGTTTCAGAGAGCAGGTGCTCGACAGCAGCCGCAGCGCGCTGGACACCGTGGCGGGCACGCTCATGAAAGAGGTCAATGCGCTGCACCGCACCGGCGTGGACGCTTATGGCCAAATGGGAGGCGACCTGTTCAGGGTGGAGGCTGGCGCCAGGCGCATGGCCGGGGGTATGAAACTGGCTATCAGTGACCCCATGCGCTTGGCTGCGGCCGCGCAGTTTCGCGTCATTGAAAACGCCAACAATGTCGGCAAAGCCGACGCCACCGTGAGCTTTGCCAATCCTGTTTATGGCCCGCCCAAGGCGCTGGACCAGGTGCTGCTTAACAACGACCATGCCTCGGCGTCCAAAGTGTTTCAGGTCTCGGCCACCACCGGCTTGGCCAGCGTCACGCACATTCCGGCAGGCATGAAAAATGTGTCGATGGCCTTGAGCGATGCCCAAGGCGAGCAGCAACTGCAGCTGATCACCCGCGATGGCCGTCACCTGTTGGGTACACCCTTGTCGGCCGACGGCCAAGCCAGCTTGCTGGGCATGCCCGGCATGCAAGCGGGTGCCAGCTACTCGGCCGCCTACCTGGGTGTGTCTGGCCAAGACGCCTACCGAGACATCCAGGTGTTTTACGGCGCCCGCGCCGAGGTGGGCCGCCAGCAAGCTTTCACCGGCACCGACGAGCTGGTCAGCGGCAAATCCTTGCCGGCCCTGCTGCAAGGCGATCGCCTGCGCGCTGGCGTGGCCGGCATTGCCGCAGGCGCACTCACACTCAATGGCCAGGCTTTGCCTGAGTTGCAGGCGACCAATGGCAGCTTGCAGGCCACCGAGGTGGCAGCGTGGTTGAACACCGCCGGCCAGGCCCTGGGCATCAGCGCCACCGCCAGCAACGAGGTGCGCAGCTTTGCCGACCAATTCCAACTGGACCGCTCCTTGGTGCTCAATGGCGTGAGCATCACGCCGCCCAGCGGTGGCTTTGGCACTGCCGCCGGCCTGGTGCAGGCCATCAACGCCCAAAGCGCCACCAGCCGGGTGCAGGCCGAGCTCACCTCGGACGGCGAGCTGGTGCTGACCAACACCCAGGGCCATGAGGGCGAGAACATCACCATTGAGCCCTTGCTCGTCAACGGCGGCAATGCCCTGAATGTGACCCCCGGCACTTATATAGGTCGAGTGAGCGTGGAGCGCGCACTGGTGACAGGTCAAGACACGCCTGTTGAGTTGGGCTTTGGCGCGAACGGCAAGCCCACCATGTTGGCCGATTTAGGCTTTCGCACCAGCGCCACGATCAAGGGTGTGGTGCCTGATGACGTGATGGTGCTGGTCAGTGACAGCCAAGGCAGCAATGCCCGTGTGTCGGCCAGCTTCCAGGGGGCGGCGGTCAGCGTGTCTGAAGACCTGCGCGCCCACCCCATGGAGATCTCCTTCGTGGCGCCTGTGACGCCCGGCCAGCTGCGCTTTCGCATCACCGAGACTGGCACAGGCACCGTGCTCGCCGAGCGCAACCTGGACCCCGATGATTTGTTCACGGGCATCTCCTACCGGGGGCTGAACATTTCATTCAACTCGCCGCCTGTGGTGGGCGACCGCTTTGTGCTCGACGGCAACCGCGACGGCAAAGGCAACAACGACAACATACGTGCGATGGCTGCGCTGGACCGGGCGGCTATTTTCCCGGGCGGCAAAACCCTGTCTGGCGCCTACATCGACCACACCAACGACATGGGCAATGTGTCCCAGCAGTCGGCCATTGCCCGCGACGCGCTGACCGTGGTGCGCGACCAGGCCGAAGAAAACCGCGACAAGGTCTCCGGCGTCAACCTCGACGAAGAAGCGGCCAACTTGATCCGCTTTCAGCAGGCCTACCAGGCCTCGGCCAAGGTCATGCAAGTGGCCTCGCAGTTGTTTGACACCATGATTGCGCTGCGTTGATGCGCGCTGATTTTTTCAATTCAAGCTGGCCCGTCCCATGAAAATTTCCAACAGCTTTTTGTTTGACCGTGCCTCCCACCAAATGAGCCAGGTGCAGTCCAGGCTGGTCAAAAGCCAAGCCCAGGTGGCCAGCGGCAAGCAGGTGCTCCAGCCCAGCGACGAGCCGCAGCAGTCGTCTTTGATTCAGCGCTACAAGTCTTTGCTCAGTCGCCAAGAGAACTTCATGAGCAACATGGGCTTGGTCAAGGCCAGGCTGGACACCGAGGCCAATGCCGTAGAAAACGCTATCTCCCTGATGTTTCGCGTCAAAGAATTGACGGTGCAGGCCTCCAACGACACTTTGTCTGGCGCTGACCGCCAGTCCATTGCCACCGAGCTCAAGGGCCTGCGTGAGCAAATTTTGAGCATGGCCAACGCCCAAGACACCAGCGGCAACCATCTTTTTTCAGGCAGCCGGGTGGGCCAGCCCGCTTTTGCGCCACCAGAGGGCGAGCCCACCGGCTCGCCCGTCTACCAAGGCGACCGCACCCGCATGGAAGTGCTCATCGGCGACCAGCGCACCTTGCCCACCAACCGGGCCGGCCCCGAGGTGTTCGCCCGCGTGGTGCGCACCGACGCGGACACTGGCGCCAGCACAGGCGTGGGCTTTTTCCAGTCGCTGGACGACCTGGTGGCCGCCGTGGCCAACTCCAGCCAAGCCAATATGCAGCGCGGTAACCAAGAAGTAGATGCCTTGATCGACGGTTTGGTGCTGGCCCAAGCCGATATAGGCACCGACATGAGCAGCCTGGACCAGCAAACCACCACCCTGGAAGACCTGACCAACACCATCAAGATGAACTTGTCGTCGGTGGAAGACCTGGACTATGCCAAGGCCATCACCCAGATGAACAAGCAAATGATGTCGCTCGAAGCGGCGCAAAGCAGTTTTTCCAAAATATCTCAGCTGAGCTTGTTCAGCTATCTGCGGTGATCGTGGTGGGTTCAAGTTTGTTCATGTGCTGCCGATCTTGGGTTTGATCACCCCCACACGAAAGATCTGATATGGCTGTCAATTC
>CANHKH010000082.1 GCA_947460165.1 Comamonadaceae bacterium | reverse complement strand
TAGACGGCATCGATGACGCCAGACTGAAAGAATGGATTCATTCGAATCAATTGTGGACATACATCACGCCCAGCGGGCCTTGGGCCTATGCCAATGACGAGGGTGGGCAGCTGAGCCTGCTCTGACGCTGTGGCCCCACAAAAGCGGGCAGCATCCCGAAAAATCCAAGCGAGCTTGACCGTTAAAACAGACAAATTTTTGGGTGGGCATCATCCCAAGCTCTTGGTTTCACATAACTTACTGAATTTTACTGCGCCCTCAGCAAGGCCAATGCAGAGTTTTTAATGCTGTCTTGGCATTACTCTCTTTGAAAATCAATAAAATATTGAGTGCATTGTACCGCCCCAGCAGCAATGAATTTCAGCGTTGATTTGATTGTTACCTTCGCCACTTTAGGTATAGGATGGACGAGAGGTATCACATGTCAAACTATGATAGATTTCTCTTGGTCCAAAAAATTCGCAAAGTTAATCAATGGGAAAAAATTAACTTGCCGATTTACGGCACTAGAGCAGGGTATGAATTATTTTTGCGACTTGCCGAATTACCGGCCCATGCGCAAAAGCCTCTGAAGGAAATTTATTTATCCATGAATTGCGCCGAGAGCACCACCCGGCTGCTGCTGAGAAATTTGGAAGCCGATGGCTGGATCACCCTGCCCAGACTGGGCATGGATGAACGCTTCAAAGGTTTTCGATTGACAGATAAATTCTTGAACCGCATCGATGAGTGGCTGAAACTCCACTACATCCGCCCAGCCGGGCCAGTCGAGGCTGAAAACTAACTCGGTCTCTGCCCGACTTTTTCTGCGTGCAGTTGCACGCCGGGCTTGCCACACAGCCATGGGGGTGGTTCTGGGCCGCACGCAGGCTGTCTGCCCCCTCTGCGGCCTACTGGGCCACTGTCGGTGCCGCTCGTTGGTGCCCGGGCTCCAGGGGCTGCAGACCAGACCCACACCGCTTGGCGCACCCGCCAAAGCCCCAATCCCCTCTTATTTTTGTGGTCTTAGCGAGACATATCAGCTTGATTTTCAGGGGCCAAAGTCCCCACTTTCCCTGTGGAGAACGGTCAAACCAAGGGTTTTCACTAGGAAAACAGATGTGTCACATCGAGTTGACTTATTGACCTGTCAACTTATGATGACATCATGAACTCTAGAGTTCCATCTCATTTGTGGCCCACAGCCGCAAATACCCCGTGCGGGTTCAGCACGTCTTCTTCAAGGAGAAACCCATGTCTGATCAAGGCAAGGTAGGGCCCACGGGATTGACCGTGGGCGAGTCGGAAGAGATTCACCGCAATCTCATCCAGGGCACGCAGATCTTCGGGATGATTGCCGCTTTGGCACACCTGTTGGCCTACATTTATTCACCCTGGCTCAAGTGAGGTAAACCCATGATCTACGCAAAAATGTGGACGGTCGTCAGGCCGCAAGTGGGTATCCCTCTGTTCATCGCCGGCGTGGCTGTGGCATCGTTCAGCGTGCACTTGGCGCTGACCATGAACACCACCTGGGTGAAAAACTTCCTCAATGGAAGCGCATCCAAAGTGGCGGTGGCTTCAGCCCCAGCTGCGGCGCCGGCGGCAGCGCCAACGGCGCAAAAGTAGGTCAACCCTGCCCAGAGGACCGGCCACCTCGGTGGTCGGTCCACCTTTCATGAACACCACCAAGCGCCGCCGGATGGCCAACTGGGCCAGCCTAGGCCCCCGATTCCTGCCGTTTGCAGACGCTGCCAGCGCCGATCTGCCGCTGTCCAGGCTACTGCGCCTGTCCCTGTTTCAAATTTCTTTTGGCATGGCCGTGGTCATGCTGGTGGGCACGCTCAACCGCGTGATGATTGTCGAGCTCAAGGTGCCCGCCCACCTGGTCGCCCTGATGGTGGCCCTGCCCTTGCTGGCCGCGCCCTTCAGAGCGCTGATTGGTTTTCGCTCAGACCGGCACCGCAGCGAGCTCGGCTGGCGGCGCGTGCCCTACATCTGGATGGGCACGCTGATGCAGTTCGGCGGCTTTGCCGTCATGCCTTTTGCCCTGCTGGTGCTGGCCGGCGCCGGCCAGTCGGCCCAGGCCCCCGCTTGGGTGGGCCAGTTGGGCGCGGCCATTGCCTTTTTGCTGGTGGGCGCTGGCATGCACACCACGCAAACCGTGGGCCTGGCGCTGGCCACCGACCTGGCGCCCACCCACAAACAGCCCCAGGTGGTGGGGCTGATGTACGTCATGCAGCTGCTGGGCATGATCGCCAGCGCCGTGGCCTTTTCTGACCTGCTGACCGACTACAGCCCTGGCCGGCTGATCCGCGTGGTGCAGGCCGTGGCCGTCACCACGCTGGTGCTCAATGTCATTGCACTGTGGAAGCAAGAGCCGCGCAGCAGCTTGCGCAAACCCGGTGCGGTCAGAGCCCAGGGCGAGGACGAGTCTTTTTCTGCCGCATGGAGCCGTTTTTGCAGCGGCTCCCACACCACACGGCGACTGCTCGGCGTCGGCCTGGGCACCATGGCGTTCACCATGCAAGACGTCTTGCTCGAGCCCTATGGCGGTGAGGTGCTGCTGCTGAGCGTGTCGCAAACCACATTTTTAACCGCCACCCTGGCCTTTGGCGGGCTGATCGGGTTCACCTTTGCTTCCTTTGTGATCAGCCGCGGGGCGGACCCCTACCGCATGGCCTGCTGGGGCGCCGCCCTGGGCCTGCCGGCCTTTGCCGCCGTGATGGGCGCGGCCAGCTTGCAATCCACCGGCCTGTTTGTGGGCGGCGTCTTTTTGATCGGCCTGGGCGGGGGCTTGTTTGCCCACGGCACCCTCACGGCCAGCATGCAAATGGCACCACCCGAGCAAATCGGCCTGGCCTTGGGCGCTTGGGGGGCCGTGCAAGCCAGCGCAGCAGGCTTGGCCATTGCGTTGGGCGGCATTTTGCGCGAGCTATTGGCCGCCCCGCTGGGCATCACGGGCGCCTACGTCAGCGTGTATGGCCTGGAGCAACTCATGCTGCTGGGCACCCTGGCCGCCATGTGGCCGCTGGCCCGAAAAAGGGGCCAGACCGAGCCCTTGGCCCATGCCGTGCAAAATAGCGCACCTGCTCAACCCGTCAGTGGCTCAGCGAGCTAGCCCATGCTTGTGCCTGGGACCTCGCCGAGTCTGAGCTTGAACACCCCAGCCCATCACCCTTTTTTTGACAAGGAAGCGCCATGCAAATTCACCACATCCTGATCATCATGTTTGTTGTCTTTGGCCTGTTCGTGCTGGCCAACTGGTTCAACCGACCCAAAAAATAAGCACCCAATCTGCGCGTTTGGGCGCTGGGACCTGGCGCTAAGGCCTGAGCAAGCACCAAAGTGCCATCCATCCAGCGCCTGAGACCGGTGCAGTCCGATGTGTAGCAAGGCGGTCTGGCTGGCAAAGACTCTAGAATCCATTCGTTGAGCCGCCATAGTTCAACGGATAGAACGAGTGCCTCCTAAGCGCTAGATACAGGTTCGATTCCTGTTGGTGGTACCAAATCAGAATCCCGGAAGGTCTCAAAACTTCCGGGATTTTTTGTTTTCAACCCCGCAAACCCGTTTTGTGCTTTGGGCTTGGTGCCGTTCCATCAGACGGTCACTGGCGCGGCCTTCATGCGCTGGATGCGGGGCCGGGTCTTGGCGGCTTGGCTGGCGGCCCACAGGTCCCGCTGGGTCTGCATGGCCAGCCAGTAACCCGGGGTGGTGCCCAAGGCCTCGCTCAGGCGCAGGTCCATGTCCGCGCTCACACCAGCGCGTCCATTGAGGACACGCGACAGCATGACGCGGCTGACTCCCACATGGTCGGCAAAAGCCGTCACGGTGATGTCCATGTCGGACACCCAGCCCTTCAGAATGTCGCCGGGGTGGGCGGGGTTGTGCATTTCCATGGTGAGGGCCTTGTTCAGTGATAGTCCAGCAATTCCACATCTTCTCCGATAAAGCGAAAGCTCAAGCGCCAATTGGCCTGCACCGTCACGGCGTGAAAGCCAGCCCTGTCACCGCTGAGCCCATGCAAGCGCCATGACGGGCGAGCGAGTCTTGCGGGCCTCGCGCCACGTTCAGGGCCGTCAGCAGCTCGCGCAGGCGGACGGCATGGATGGGTTGCACCCCCTTGGTGCTCCCGGTGGTGTAGAGCCGCTCAAGCCCTTTGTGCTTGAAGGAAAGAATCATTTTTGTAAACTCTGAGTTTACAGGCAAGACGGTCGGCGCTGCAACCAGTCGTGGCGCACCACCTCGTAGCTGGCGGCCACCTGCAGCAGCGCCACATCGCCCTGGGGCCGGCCTATGAGCTGAAGCCCCATGGGCCAGGGCTGGGTCGGGTGAAAGCCCGCCGGCACGCTGATGGCGGGCAGGCCGGCCAGCGTGGCGTAAATGGTGCACTCCATCCAGCGGTGGTAGGTGTCCATGGGGCGGCCTGCAATGGCCTGGGGCCAGCGCTCTTGGAGCGCAAACGGCCAGACCTGAGCGACCGGCAGGGCCAGTACATCGACACGCTCAAACAGCTGGAGCAGGTGGTGATAAAACACCGTGCGCCTCTGGCTGGCCCGCATCAGGTCCATGGCCGTGAGCTTGAGCGACTGCTCGTGCTCCCACAGGGCCTCGGGTTTGATGTGTTCGGCCGCCCCCGGCAGCGCCAGCAGACCCGCCACCTTGGGGCCCACCAGCGCGCCGCGCCACACCCGCCAGCAGTCCCACAGCGCCTGCGGATCAAAGCCTGGCGCCAAAGTTTGCACCTCAGCGCCCGCGCCTTGCATGGCCTGCAAGGCTTCTTGGCAGGCCTGCAAAATGCCGTCTTCCACCGCCAAGTGGCCGCCCAAGTCGCCCAGCCAGCCCACGCGCAAGCCCCTGAGGGAGTCGGCGTGGTAGGCCAGGCCTGAGACATCCAGGGGCGCATGGCTGGACAAAGGCTGGCGCGCATCGTGCCCGGCCTGGGTGGCCAGCAGGCGCGCCAAATCGCGCACGCTGCGCGCCAGGGGGCCTTCGGTGCCCAATTGGTCCAGCCACACGTCGACGCCCGAGCCCACGCCTGAGCCATAAGGCACCCGACCCTGCGAGGGCCGCATGCCAAACAAATGGTTCCAGCCTGCCGGGTTGCGCAAGCTGCCCATGAAGTCCGAGCCATCGGCCACCGGCAGCATGCGCTGGGCCAAAGCGACTGCCGCACCGCCGCTGGAGCCACCCGCGCTCACGGCCGTGTCCCAGGCGTTGGGCGTGGCGCCAAACAAGGTGTTGAAGGTGTGCGAGCCCAGGCCCAGCTCGGGCATGTTGGTTTTACCCACCACGATGCAGCCCGCCGCCTTCATGCGTGCCGTCATGATGCTGTCGGCACGCGGCATGCGGGCAGCCAACAGGCGGCTGCCCAAGGTGCTGGGAAAACCCAGTGCATCGCCCGTGTCTTTGATGGCCTGCGGCACGCCATGCAGCCAGCCGCGCGAGCGGCCCTGCGCCAGTTCGGCATCACACTGCAGCGCCTGTGCCAACAGCGCCTCGGCCGGGGCCAGGTTGACGATGGCGTTAAAGCGCGGGTTCAGCCGCTCAATGCGCGCCAGGTACGCCTGCATGACTTCGACGCAGGACACCTCGCGGGCATGGATGCGGGTGGACAGCTCGCTGGCGGTCCAGTCGGTGGGGGTGGTCATGGGAGAGGGTTGTAGCACCTGCTGGCGCAGTGGACAGCTCCGAGCAAAGCCATGAGTGACCACCGCTTGAACAAAAGACAGGCGGCCCTCGGCCAGCACTGTGGCAGGCAAGCACACATGGGTGTTCAAAAACACCTTCAAGACAGGTCTTGCAACATATCTTCCTCGGTCAGCCAGCCTGACTGCCGTGCCGCAGGGCCCAGTTCGGCATGCGCCGCTTGCATGGCCTGGCGCAAGCGGTAGCCCGGCAATGACTCGGCCAACAGCTGCCGCACCAGCTCGCTTTTGGTCTTGCCGCTTTACTCGCACGCCAGCTGCAAGTCACGCTCTTCGCGCTCGGTCAAACGCACAGTCAAGGTTCTCATGTCAGCCCCTTCAGCGAATCTCTGGAATAAGATTGAAAGCTTAGTCCAGGGACGTAGCTCCAACAACTCAAGAAGACCCGACCCACTCACACCGCCTCAGGGCAGCACCACACCCGCCTGGGTCACCACCCTTTGGTGCGCATAGTCGCTGCGCGCAGGCCGGGCGACAACCGCCTGTTGGGAGAGCCAGTCGGCAAAGGTTTGGGTGTAGAGCCGGTAGGTGTTGACGAAGCGGCCCTCGGCGAACACGGCGCCCAAGGTGGTGTAGCCGTCTTTGCCTGCGGCAATGAAGTCGTTGGTGGCCAGCACGTAGCGTTGGCTGCGGTCCAGGTCTGACCACGCGCCCGTGGCTTTGCTTTGCACTTGCACGCGCTCAAAGCGGCGGCCTTGGGGCAGGCTCATGTTCAGGTCCCAGCGCAGGCCGGCCGCGTAGGGGTGTGAGCCGCTGGACTGCTGGGCATCCAGGTGGTGGGAGACGGCGCCCTCCAGGGCGTTGAGCAGCTCTTGCCCGCTCAGCTCCAGCTCCACAATGACGTTGGTGTAGGGCAGCACCGTGTAAGCCGCCTCCATGGACACGGGGCCGGCGGCCACGGGCACCCGCACGCCACCGGCGTTTTGCAGGGCAAAGTGCGCGCGTGGGCTGGCGGCCAAGAACGACTGGGCCACCGCTTGCGCGGCATCGCTGCCGCGGGCCAGGGTGTGGGCCTGCTCGCAGCCGGCCACGCCGGGGTTGCGCTGGGCGCTCTCTCCGGGCACCCGGACCAAACACAAGGCTTCAGCTGCCGTGCCTATGGTTTTGTTTTTTTCTTGCGCCATGCGCTCGGTGTAGCGCTGGAGCACGGCCTGGGCGCTGGCGTCTGGCTCCACCACTTTGACGGCGGGCTGGCGGCTGAGGGCGCTGACAAGTTCGGCGCTTTGCTCGGCGTTCAGGCTGCGCCAGGCCTTGGCGCTGTCCTGGCGTTTGAATGCGCTGCCCAGCACCAAAGAGGCTTGGCCGGTGCAACGGTCCACCGCGCCACGGCGGTTGAATTGAACCTGCATGAGGGCAAACACCTTGGCGTATTCCCAGGCTTGGCCTATGCACACCAAGTCGCCGTCTTTGTTCTTGACCACGGTGGGATAAGGGCCTGAGCTGCGCAAGCCCAGGGCGCTGAAATCGCCCAGCAGGGTGTGGGAGTCGCCGCCAATGATGACGTCCACATCGCTGAGCTGGGCCGCCATGGCTTGGTCGCGCTCATAGCCTTGGTGGGTCACCAACACAATGTGGCGCACGCCGTGGCTGCGCTTGAGGGTGTCTATGGTGGCTTGGGCGCTGGCCAGCTCGTTCGCAAAGCGGGTGCTGGCCAGCGGGCGCGAGGCGTTCTGGGTTTTGTCTTGGATGGTGATGCCAATCAAGCCGACCTTGACGCCTTGCACCGTTTTGAGGGTGAAGGGCTGCAGGTAGGGCGCGGCCGAGCGTGGGGCCAAGGCGGTGCCTGGCTGGGGTGACACATTGGCGGCGATGACTGCTGTGTGGCAGGGGCCTGATCGCAAGGTGTCCAAGAACTGGGCGAGTGTGCTGTCGCCGTCGTCAAACTCGTGGTTGCCCAGGGCCATGGCGTCAAAGCAGATGGTGTTCATCATCTGGGCGTCGGCTTCGCCCTTGTAAAAGGTGTAGTAGAGCGATCCTGTGATGGCGTCGCCGGCGTGAATTTTCAGCAACTCAGGGGATTGGGCCTGGGCTTGTTGGAACAAGGTGGTCAGGCGTGCAAAGCCGCCCAGCTCAACCTGCGTGGCCACGCCGTTGAGCGTGAGTTCTTGGTTGGCAAAGGGCTGGAGCTGGGAGTGGTGGTCGTTGATGTGGGCGAGCTTGAGTGTGATGGCAGGAAAACTCGGCTCACCGCCGCCCGCCCAGCTCAGGCCAAGGCCCAGGCCGAGGGCGCACAGTGCAGCCTTGGCGACAGTTTGAATGCTCAATGAAAAGCGCATGTGGCGATACTTGGTCTTTCAGATGGGGACAGCATGCAGCCCAGTCGTGTCAATTCAATGAAGCCGTGGGCTGGCTTGCTGCCACACCCACATCAACCACATTCGTTCAGGGGCCACATTTGACAACGCAAACAGCCATAGGGTTCATTGGGGTGGGGGCCATGGGCGCGCCCATGGTTGAACGCTTGATCGCCAAGGGGTTCCCTGTGGCCGTGTATGACCCGGATGCTTCGGCCATGCAGCCCCTGGTCGCCCTGGGTGCGCGGGCCGCGACCTCACCCCGGGACGCGGCCACCGGTGCAGACACGGTGTACACCTGTTTGCCCTCGCCGCAAGTCAGCCTTGAAGTGGCCCTGGGAGACACCGGCATTGGCAAAGATTTACCCCGGCTCAAGGTGTACATAGAAGCCTCGACCATTGGCACCTCGACCGTCAAAGAAATGGCGCTGGGCCTGGCGCAGCAAGGCATTGCTTTGTTGGATGCGCCCGTGAGCGGCGGCCCGCGGGGGGCGCGTGCGGGGACTTTGGCGACCATGGTGGCCGGCGACAAGGCGGCTTACGACATGAGCCTGCCTATTTTTGAAGCGATTGCCCATAAGATTTTTTATGTGGGAGAGGCGCCCGGTTTGGCACAAATGACCAAGTTGGCCAACAACATGATTTCAGCGGCGGCCATGGCGGCCACCTCAGAGGCGGTGGTGCTGGCGGTCAAAGCGGGGGTGGACCCGAACACGCTGATAGATGCCATCAACTCCAGCACGGGTCGCAACACCTTCACGACGGACAAGCTTCCCCAATCGGTGCTCACTCGGTCGTTTGATTACGGCGGGAAATTTTCAATCATCTACAAGGATGTGCGCTTGTGTTTGGACGAAGCCCGCGCCTTGGAGGTACCCATGTGGGTGGGCCACAGCGTGATGCAGCTGTGGTTTCAGGGCATGCTGGAGGGCCGCGCCAATGAGGACTACACGACCATCACTAAAATGCTTGAAGACTGGTCGGGCGTGACCGTGGATGGGCGCAAGAAATGATATTGAATTACACCTTGAAGGGGCATGGTGCCCCGGTTTTATTGCTGCACCCCGTGGGCAGTTCGCTGCGCTTTATGGAGCCCTTGGCCGACCTGTTGAGCCCGCATTACCGGGTCATGTGCATGGACTTGCGCGGCCATGGGCAGTCGCCGCGTTTGTCGGTGGACGACGAGCAACTCATGGACTTGGATGATTTCGCCAAAGATGTGCATGAGACCTTGGCGCATGCGCAGTTTCCGCCCTGCGCGGTGGTGGGCTTTTCTTTTGGCGGGATGACCGCGCAGTCTTTGGCCTATTTGTACCCGCAAGATGTGTCTGCGCTGATTCCATGCGCTTGCCCGTGCACCTTGAGCGATGAACTCCGGGTCATCACGGCCCAGCGCGGCACAGATGCCAAGCACCATGGCATGGGCGCCGTCATTGAAGCGACCATGGCGCGTTGGTTCACGCCGGCCTTCAGGGCCACCGAGGGCCACTTGGCGATTGAAGCGCATTTGCTGTCTGCACACCCGGGCGGCTGGGTGCACGGCTGGAACGCGATTTCCAAGATCGATCAACTGCCACGCCTTGCGCACATCACTCAACCCACCTTGTGCATTGCGGGTGAGGTTGACTTGTCTTCCCCCATTGAGGTGGTGGGCCAGATTGCCCAGAACATCCCCCAAGCCAAGCTTGAAGTGGTGGCAGGTGCGCCCCACATGTTGTTCATGGAGCAGCCGCAAGAGGTGGCTGAGTTGATCAAGGCGTTTCTCAAATAAAAAGCGCCAGGTCATTCAAACCGTTGAACCTAAATCCGGCTACAGGGACTTCCCACGTAGTCAAGTGATGTGATCATGTTTTTTCTTGATGGCGGTTTCCTTGGGGCTGACGCGAACCGGGTGGCTTGAAACGAGGAACAGACTGCACAT
>CANHKH010000081.1 GCA_947460165.1 Comamonadaceae bacterium | reverse complement strand
GTTGGTGCTGGTGATGCCAAACGCCCACTCGTGAAGATTGGATTTGCCCAACACAATCGCACCTGCATCGATGAGTTTTTGCAAGGAGGGCGCATTCTTTTTGGGTTGATGGTTGCGCAGCACGGGCGTGCCGCCTGTCGTCTTCATGTCTTTGGTGTTGATGTTGTCTTTGACCACAATGGGCAAGCCAGCCAAAGCGCCCAAAGGGGTGCCAGCGGCTTTGGCCGCATCCACGGCTTTGGCTGCCTTCAAGGCCTCAGCCTCGTTCAAATAAATCATGGCATTCAGACCGCTGGCCGCTTTGGCGCGGGCGATCATGGCGGCCATGTAGGTCTCGGCTTTGAGCGTGCCGTTTTTGATGCTGGCCACCACCTGCGTGGCGGTCAAGGCCAGCAAGGGGTCTTCAGAGGTGGGGGCGGGTGCTGAATCGCCACCGCAAGCCGTCAAGCCTGCGCCAACGCCGCCCAACATGGCAGCCGCCGAAACAGCGCCTGTGCTTTTGAAAAATTGTCGCCGTGATGAATTGGGGGTCATGAGTGTCTCCTTGGATGTTGAAGCGCCCTGCTGGACGCTGTCTTCATCCTAGGCAGACCCCATGCCGCAGAACATCCTCAAAATTCAGGATGTGAACGGCCTCAGGGCCTCAACCCGTGCACGGGCCAGAGCGGTGACAAAGGCGGGCCACAGCATGTCGAGCAGGCGCAATTCGACGGGTGTGAAGTTCTCTCTGCGCTTGTCTCGCCAAGTGCGCATGTCGCCCAGATTTTGTTGCTGCGGTGACTGCACTGGCGCCACTGGCGCCACCAACATCCCGGGCGCTGCGCGCACAGACCAGGCGGCGCGGCACATCGTCGACCCAGACCTTTTGCGTGGCCTGGCGCATGCACCAGGCGCTGTGGAGCTGGCCGCAGCCCGCTCAGCGCTGAAGAGCGTTGGCCGCCGCTTGCAGGGGATCGACTTGCGGCAGAGTCGACTCGATGCCCATTTCCAAGCCGGCAAATGCCGCGCCGCCCAAGATGAGCGCTTGAGCGCCGTCCCGCTGCGCCTCGTCGGCTGCGGTCTGCAGCGCCGCCTTCCAGCGCTGCGGCTCCAAAGCCAGTTCGCGGCCATTGACCGGAAGTGCCCAGACGCCCACCAGTGCTTTGGCGTAGCCCAGCTCGGCTGCCCGGCGTTTGAGTAAGTCAACCCAGTCCGGCCCGCAGGTCAGGATGGCGAAACGCCCATACCGACTTGCGGCGTCGGCCATGGCGCAATCGGCCAGCCCCAGCACCGGCCGGTCGCCACACAGATCGCGCAAGGCTTCGAGCCCGGGGTCGCCGAAGCAGGCCAGCAAAACCGCACTGACCGCCGGGTGGCGGCTCAGTGCCTGTTGGCAGGCCTTAGCGACCAGCCGTGCGCCCTGCTCAAAGGTCTCGGGGCCCTCGATGACTGGCGGACCTTCGTCCACAGTGCAGGCATGCAAGAGGAAATTCTTGCCCAAATGGCTCTGCAGCGCGGCGCAGACACGATCGGTCATCCAGGCCGTGCTGTTGGGGTTGAGCACCAGCAGATCGCGCCTTGTCATCGGCGGACCTTGGGCGCCAGGCCGCTGGCTGGCTGGGGGGCCGCCTGCAGCGCAGCCCAGTCGGCCCGGATGACCTCCACGGCGTCGCCTGAGGGCTGTTCGGCGTTGGGTCGCAGCCTGGTCTCTATGAGTGCCAGGTGCTGCTGCATGGCTTTCATCGCCCGGCTGCTGTCGCCCGCGCTCAGCGCACTGAGGATGTCGCCATGCTCTTCGCAGGCACAACGCATGGCGCGCGCCGGCTCGAACAGCGCCACCAACATCGAGGTGCGGCTGACCAGGTGCTGCAACTCGCCCAGCACCAGCGCATTGCGCGTGGCACGCGCCAGCATCAGGTGAAATTCACCAGACAGACGGATCGATGCTGCTCGGTCGCCCTGCTCGACCGCCCTTTGCTCGGCGCCGATGTGCGCGGCCAAGGCGCGTGTCGTGGGCTCGTCCAGCGTCTGCGCCAAATAGCCGGCGATCCCGCCCTCCAGGATGCGCCTCGCCTCGTAGACCTCGCGCGCTTGGTCGAGCGTGGGGGCGGCAGCGAATGCGCCGCGGTTAGGGATCAGTTCCAGCAGCCGCTCGGCGCCCAGGCGCTGCAGCACCTTGCGCACGCGTTCGCGGCTGACGCCAAAGACCTCTGACAAGGCCACCTCACGCAGCGCCGCGCCGGGGGCAATGCGTGCCGAGAGCAGCGCATCGGACAGCACGCGGTGCAGGGTTTCGTCGTCAGGTGGCATGGGCCAGCCAGTGTCGCGCAATCTGCTCGCGCGTGGCCACCCACACGCCGCGCAGTTGCGCATGCTGCAAGATGCGTTCGACCGCGCCGATTCGCCCGGGACGCGCCACCATCCGAAGGTGCAGGCCAATCGACAGCATTCGCGGCACGTTCTCGCCCTCGCGCACCAGCCAGTCCATGGCATCGCAGACGTAGTCAGCGAACTCCCGACCGGTGGCAAAGCGCTGCGTGTGCTGGAACTGCATGTCGTTGGTGTCGAAGGCGTAGGGCAGCACCAGGTGGGAGTGGCCCTGCACATCCACAAAGTAAGGCGTGTCGTCGTTATAGGCGTCGCTGTCGTACATAAAGCCGTTTTCCACCAGCAAACGCCGCGTGTTCGGCGTGCTGTTGCTGCGGGTGTGCCAACCCACTGGCCGGCGCCCGGTGGCTGCCTCTATGGCCTGCATGGTGCGCTGAATGACCTGCCTTTCCTCGTCCTCGCTCAGGCCCGCCGCCGTCTGCCAGCGCCAGCCGTGTCCCGACACCTCATGGCCACGCTGCACCGCATCTTGCGCCAGCCAAGGCAGGCGTTCAACCGCGCGGCCGCAGGCGCTCAGCGTGAACGGCGCCTGGTGGGCCGCAAACAACCCGGCAAGCCGCCCCCAACCCACCCGGGTGCCGTACTCAAAGTGGCTGTCTATGCACGGGTCCACCCCTGACTGGCGGTCGATCACCTCGTAGACGGCCTCGTTGTGGCTGTCACCATCGGCCACCGAGAACTCGGCGCCTTCCTCAAAGTTGACGACAAAAGACACCGCCAGCGGACGGCCTTGCGGCCAGCGCACGGTCGGCAGCTGTGTGCCGTAGCCCAGAAAATCTCTCACATGCTGCTCCCTGAAGAGAGTGGGGTGGCCCTGGCGTGCAAAGGCTTCATTCGGCCTTGATGTTGCGCTGCTTCACCACACGCGACCACTTGTCGAACTCGGCATCCAGAAAAGCGGCGGACTGCCGGCTGTCAAAGACGACGGTCTCGGCACCAGATTCACGCAGCCGAGCTGCAAAATCGGGCAGGGCCTCGATCCGCCGCAACTCGGCGTTCAAGGCCTCCACCGTGGCCGCTGGCGTGCGGGCCGGCGCCAGCAGCATGTACCAGGCGGTGAACTCGTAGCCCGGCAGGCCGGCTTCCGCCGCGGTGGGCACATCGGGCAGCAATGGCGAACGCCGGGCGCCGGTGATTGCCAGCGCGCGCAGCTTGTTCGACTTTACGAACTGAACCGACGAGGTGATGATGTCCACGGTGAAGGCGATGCGGCCTCCCATCACGTCTTGCAGCGCGGGTGCGGCACCTTTGTAGGGCACGTGCAGCATGTCTACGCCAGCAAGCGACTCTATGAGGGCTGCCGACACGTGGCTGGTGCTGCCGGTGCCCGAACTGGCGTACTCCAGCTTGCCTGGTTGGGCCTTGGCCTGTGACAGCAGATCGGCCAGGTTCTTGCCTGTGAACAAAGGGCCGGTCACGATCAGGCTGGGCACCGCAGCGACCATGCCCACAGGCACAAAGTCCTTGCGCGTGTCGTAGGGCAATTTGCCCATGATGAAAGGATTCACCGCGTGACCGACGGTCACGATCAACAGCGTTGATCCATCGGCCGGTCCCTTGGCCACGGCATCACTGCCGATGACGCCGCCGCCACCGACCTTGTTGTCGACGATCACCTGTCGGCCCGCAGCCCCTTCTTGCAACTTCTGTGCGATCAGCCGTGCGTAGGTGTCGGCGGCGCCACCAGCGGAGAACGGCACGACGATGCGCAGGTTGGAAGGCAAGGCCTGCGCCGACGCAGACAGAGGCGCCGCTGCCAAAGATGCGCATGCTGCAAGCACCATAAGAATGCGCCGGGATGGGTGGGTGGTCATTGAGGTCTCCTGTGGGGTCTGAGGAAGGGGACAAATGCCCCAATATTGTGCACTTGAAACATTTCTTTGTGCACAATTTACAGTCGTGCAATATTTAGGCCCGCCAAATCGCAGCCGCCAAGCGCTCGCCCAGTCAAACGCTGCCTGGTGGTCCGAGCCAGTGCAGGTGTACTGGCTCCCATGCAATTTCAGTGTGTCGTCCAGACATCGGCACAGGGCAAGCAGAACCGGTAAAACGTGTTCATGCCGACCGCGAGGCGGCCTGACCTTCAGAGGGTCGACGCAACCCGCGCGTACGCAATATCCAACTTCTTGTATGAATGCTCAGCCCGGCGGGTCAGCGACGAGCGCTGTGAGCACGGCTGGTTCAGACCGGTGAACCAAGCATGGTCGACATCGGCAAAACCACAGACCCGGCCACCGTTTGCGCTGGCTTGACTGCGCGACGGCGTCAGCGCAATGCCCGAACTGCTGTCGCGCGTGGAACAACTGGCGCAGCAAATGCAGCAGCGCCTGGGCAAACGCCCTGTGGCCCCCTGGCCCCGCAGATGGCCCTGGTGCTGAGCACCCGCTTTGCCACACGTGCGATCCTGGGCGCACATGCGGGGCGGTGAGTGAACGTGACCTGTACCGGGTTGCAGTTCAAGCCTTGACCAAGGGCTGTGCCCAACCCGGCACGTTCTCTGCAAAATTTCCTGGTAATCACATCTGACTACCCATCCAGGACACGTTTTTGCACGAGTCCGAAGATCCATGGGCTGGGGATCTGCTGGATTTCATCTTGGATGCGCTCGAAGTGTTGACGCATCAGCCTGGCATTGGCCGCCCGGTGGAAGGCGGTTTGCGTGAACTGATCATCTCGCGCAGGCGCAGTGCTTATCTGGCGCGCTATGCATGGGACGATGTCCTGGACCGGGTCATGGTTGCCCGCATTCGCCACCAGCGAGAAGTTGGCTATTCAGACGACGAAGTTTGAGGGGTTTCAAGCCGCCTCATTGCGCATCCGCAGCAGGTGCTCGCCGCAGGCTTAGCGCTTTTACACGCCCAAGCTGGCGGACGACATTGATCTTGAGTACCGCTCAAGATGGCAGACATCGGGCACGCTGGAATTGATCGCGCGCCTTGCCTCGCTGGCGCCGCCACCTTGCCAACACCAATGCGGCGTGCTTGCGCCCTATTCGCCGCTCAGGGCTGTGGTGTCGGCACTGAACGGCCAGCGATCCATGTGCGCGAAAGGCAACTGCCGCTGCTCGACGCTTGGGTCATGTTTATCGCGGCGATGCGGGTGCGTGAAGACACACGCAAGGCTTAACCCGAGCCGAGCGCCGCTTTGTCGGCTACAACACCACGGAAGGGAGATCGATGGTGGTGGTTTTTTGCTGCTCTGCGCCCAAGGTGACGCGCATTATTTCTTTCAGAAAGACCAACCACCGTGAACCCAAAAAACTGGAAGCTCAAAGCCTCTGACGCTGCGCCAGCCATTGATTGGGCGGCGGTGGACGCAGCCCCAAAAGCCAACGTGTCGGCTTGAAAGGTGCGGACCAGCGCTTCATCGGCGCTGGTATGCTCTTTAAGTTGTTGTTTCAAGGGCAGGTCCCACTCAAGTTCCACAACCACAGACCATGCAGCCACAATGTGCCCTGAGCCGTCGTCATGAGCAGGGCTTCAAGTTGCTTGCGCGCCAGGTGGCCCATGGCTGCGCTGATGCCCTGCGGTTAATCTGGTGGCGCATGCATTTAACTGGAGAGTTCCTTGCGCATCCATTCCGTTGAGACCCGCCTGGTGCAGCTGCCTGGCGAAGAAAGCTTGGCCGGCGGCCCTATGCCAAGTGGGCTGACACGGGACTTTGTCACCGCCACGGTGCGCACCGACGAAGGCATCGAGGGCATCGGTTTCGGTTTCCTGTTCGGTAACCGGCTCACCACGGCCCTCAAGAGCGCACTGGACGAACTGTGCGGCCTGGTGCTGGGCGACGATCCGCTGCAGCACGCTGCCGTGCACCGTAAGCTGTCGCAGGCGATCTCCGCCGGTGGCCCGGAAGGGCTGGCCCTCATTGCCCTGTCCGCGATTGACATCGCGCTGTGGGATATCAAGGCCCGCGCAGCCGGTCTGCCGCTTGCGACGCTCCTGGGCGCCTGCCAGACGAGCCTGCCGGCCTATGCCTCGGGCGCGCTACGGCGCGAATACGGCCGTGAGCAGTTGGAGCGATCGGCCTCCCGACTGCGGGAGGCGGGCTTTCGACAGATGAAGATGCAGCTTGCGCTGCCGGGCACACCGACCGTGGCGCAGGAGTTGGACATGGCGCGCGTGGTGCGCGATGCCGTAGGCCCGGACACAGACCTGATGGTTGACATCAACCATCGCTGGAGCGGCCGCCAAGCGCTTTCCATGGCCCCTCGGCTGGAAGAGTTCGGCTTTTACTGGCTTGAAGACCCTGTAGCGCGCGACGACTACGCGGGCATGGCCGCGATCGCTCAAAGCCTGGCGACGCCGCTGGCCAGCGGCGAGGCGGTATTCGGCATCGTGCCCTTTCGCCAGCTCATGCAGGCTGGATCGATCGACATTGCCATGGTGGACGTCTTTCGCGTCGGTGGTGTGACGGGCTGGATGAAAGTCGCTGCCATGGCCGAGGCCTTCAACCTGCCAGTCACCAGCCACCTCGCACCGGAAATCTCGGTGCATCTGGTGGGCGCGCTGCCGAACGGGCTTAACGTGGAATACATCCCGTGGTCCTTCGGCATGTTCCAGGAGGTGCCGCAGCCCGTCGACGGCATGCTCGCGCCCTTTGGACGGCCAGGGCTTGGGCTGGAGTTCGACGCAGACGCGATGCGGCGCTGGGGCAGTGCACCGACCCGCATCGGGCCTCGTTAAGCAGAGGGGCTGGGGCGCCTACTCGTCAAAGGTCAGCTGAGACTTTTTGACCACGCGCTGGGCACGCTCGATCTCCGATGAAGTGAATTCCGCCAGCTCGGCAGGGCCGGTGCAAGAGGGCTCCGATCCGTCCGCGACCAGCCCGGCGGCTGTCTCCCGGTCTGACAGCACCCTGCAAAAAGCATCGGACATGCTTTTGGCAACGCCCTGCGCTAGGTTGGCCGGGCCGTACAGTGCGAACCATGAGACAAAGACCAAGTCTGGGTATCCGGCTTCCACCATGGTCGGCACATTGCGCATCCAATCGGGACGCGTCGTGCCCAGCGTTGCCAGCGGGATCAGCTTGCCGCTCTGGATATGTGGTTTCAGCGCGACATAGGGATAGATGATCATGGACGTGCGGCCCGAGATCAGATCCGTCATCAGCTGAGCCGAGTTGTAGGGGACATGCGTGAGGTCCAGCCCTGCGAGCGATTTGAAATATTCGCCCGCCAAGTGCGCCGTCGTGCCGCGTCCGGCAGAGACGAAGCTGAGCGTCCCCGGCTTGGCCTTGGCAAGGGCGATCAGCTCCTGCAGACTTTTCACGCCCAGCTCGGCGCTGACCGCCAGCACCTGAGAATTCACCACCAATCGCGCGATCGGGGTGAAATCTTTTTTGGCGTCGTAGCCCTGGTTCTTGAGGACCACCGAGTTGGTCGCGTGGGTCTGGTTGGTGCCAAACAGCAGGGTGTAGCCGTCAGGGTTGGCACGTGCAACGGCCTGCGCGCCCACGGTGGCCGCGGCGCCGGCACGGTTCTCGACCACGATAGGCTGACCCAGGCCGATGGCGGCACGGTCGCTCAGTCGGCGCGCGACCAAATCGGTCACGGTGCCCGCGCCATAGGGGACGATCAAGCGCACCGGTTTGGTGGGATAGGCTTGCGACCAGGCCAGCGGGCTCGCAGCCAGCAGGACGGTGGCAAGCCACCTGTGTGCGATGACGATCATGGGTGCTCCTTGGACCGAAAGCGGCCCGGTGTCTCTTCGCACCGAAGTGTAGGATCAGCCTCAGGTGACCCGGTGGCGGCCCCCCTTTGTTCCATATCACGGAATGCGGGCGATGTAGTCACTGGCGTTGGCCATCCAGCCCTTGGCAATGAAGTCGGCCCGAGGAGGGCAGAAGATGTCGATCAGCAGGTGATGCCCAGGCCCCACGCCTTCGGAGGTGTGGATCAACTCCACTGGCACCACGAGCAGCGAAGGCGAGCCCATGGCTTCATGCCTGTCGCCCTGCCAGGCATTGGCATCGGGGCCCCAGGGCGCGCGCAGGTGGTGGACGAAGTTGCCGGCCAGTGCCAGCGAGCCCTGCTCAAAGTTGCTGTGGGCATGCGGGCTCAGGGCGGCGCGGTTGCGCGGCCCCTGGTATTCGACCCAGTTGATGGACAGGGTATGCGTCTGCAAGAACTTCAGGCGCGGGTTGTCCGCCGGCGCTGACACCTCGTCCATGGGCAGCACCCGGACCGTGTCGCCTGCCTGCGCTGCGTACGCGCGGTCGCCCGGCACAATGCGCGAATCCAGGGTTGCATAGGCCGCTTCGTTGGCGGCATCAGTGCGCGCGCCTGGCGCCAGCGACGTGAGGACGGCGCAGCGGGCGCCTGCGGCCATGTACAGTCTGCTGCTGCCTGGCGGCAGGATGCAGACCGAGCGCGCCGGCGCTGAAGTACGCCGGCCCCCATGCTCGATCGCCGCGGCATGGGAAGGCAGCAGCAGCATGGCCTCGCAGGTCGTATCGATGGCATGGTGTGCGGCGGTGCCACCGCATTCGAGCCACTCGACGAAAAAGTTCTGGCCGCGCGCAGCCTGGCGTTGCAGCCCTGCGTCCGCGGGCGCGGCGGCGTTATCGAAGCGGACGAGGGTGGGCGGGCGGATGCCCGGTTCGGCTGCTGGCATGGGAAGGTTCCAGGTGGTCTGGCTCAGGCGCTGGGCTTGTAGGGGGAGGTGATCTCGAAGATTTCGCCAATGGCTGCGTACTGCGCACCGCCCAGACGGCACAGCGGCTGAGCCCCAAGGGT
The DNA here is from genome assembly GCA_947460165.1 of Comamonadaceae bacterium. Taxonomy (GTDB): domain Bacteria; phylum Pseudomonadota; class Gammaproteobacteria; order Burkholderiales; family Burkholderiaceae_C; genus Polaromonas. Next base: position 822 of record CANHKH010000081.1, on the reverse strand, counting down.
ATCGAAGCGTCCGGTCGGGCCTATCAGGCGATCGGCCACGTGCACGCCGACCACGCGGCCGAACACCACGCTGCTGCGGCCTTCGTCTGCCGTGCGGCCCTCGATGTCGACGATGCGCTCGACCGTGCATTCGAAGGCCAGCGGCGATGCGGCGACCCGCGGCGGCCGCACCTTCAGGCATGTGGCTTTCTCCAGCCCGGCGAGCACGAATTCGTCCACGCCCCGGGCCGTCCCAGTGGCCGTGGCCACCATCTGAGCCGCGAGAGGCACGGTCGACAGGTTGTAGACGAATTCGCCGCTGACCCGGGCGTTGGCGATGGTGTCCTTCTCCAGCCTATCTGTAGGCTGGTTCCCGACAAACATCACGATCGGCGGCGCCGAAGAGACCAGGTTGAAATAGGAAAACGGTGCCAGGTTGGCCGAGCCGTCCGGCGCCAAGGTGCTGATCCATCCAATCGGCCGCGGTGCAACCATGGCCGTGTAGAGGGTTCGCTTGTGGCTTGCAGGCGCTTCAGGATCAATGAACATGCTCGGAGTATAGGAAGGGTGGGTCGGGTTGCCGCGCATGCCGTGACCCCATTTCGCCAGCCGAATCGGGCAGGCGCGCGCGCAGGCTTAGCCGGTGGTGGGTGTGGAGCTCTTGAAGACCGGTACGATGGTGCGCGAGCGGTATCGCCAGACGCCGTCGGCGCCGCGCACGCATTCGTCCCGCACATCCGCGATCATGATGGCGGGCTCCGATGCCAACACCGGCAGGCCGTCAGCCGCATAAAGCAAAAGGATCCAGTCGGCGCTTGCATGGTCGCGGTCAGCCACGTCCAC
>CANHKH010000080.1 GCA_947460165.1 Comamonadaceae bacterium | reverse complement strand
GGCCAGCAGGCGCCGGTTGCCGTCCAGCGCCACCTTGGCCAGCCGTTTGGCGTTGTCGGCGTGAGAGCGCTCGGGCTTGGTGTTCTTGCGCTTGAGCCCGTGTGAGCCCACCACCCACAGGTAGCCGTCGGCCACGGCCATGCCCTCCAGGTCGGCTTCTTCGTCAGCGGCGCCCGGCAGGTCCAGCAATTGAGCCAGAGGAAAGTCGCGCACCTCGCCAAAGCGCAAGCTTTCACGGCCCACGGGGTCCAGCCGGCGCAAACGGTCCAGGCCACACGCCTCGTCGCCCGCCACCCACAGCCAGTCCCCCGTGAAGGCCGCGCCCGAGAGGTTGGTCTGCACCAAAGAGCCGGCTGCAAATTCCAGGCGGACGGCGTTGGCGCTGCGTGTGTGGGTCATGGTGGTGTGTGGCGGTGATGGGCCCTGTAGGACAGGGGCAGGGTCCAGTTGAAAGCGGCGGGCAGTGCGCAGAGTTTGGGTCAAAACCCCGCTGAGCACCAGTTTTTCCCGATGACCACTTGTGGCTTGTGGGCCGCAGGGCAGGAGGGCAGCCTGAGCGCACAGAGTCCAGCCCGCCCCGCCCTCAGGTCTTGCGCAACTGGTTGGCCATGCACAGCTGCAGCAGCAGCGCGCGAAAAACAATGCGGTTGATGTCCGACTCTTTGGAGAGCACTTGCTGCAAGCCACCGGCCGTCAGCTCCATGCAGACCGTGGCCTCTTTGGCCCGCGCGGTGGCGCTGCGTGCGCCACCGGCCAGCACCGCCTGCTCGCCAAAGGGCTGGCCGGCCGTCAAGGTGGCAAAGACCTGGCCGGTTTTGCTGTCGAGCAGCTCCACCGTGCCTTGCTTGATGATGTAGAACTTGTCTGCCGCTTGGCCGGCCTCAAACAAATGGGTGCCTGGCGCAAAACTGGCTTCCACAAACCCGCTCATTTCAAGGACTCCGGCACGGCGTTGAGGTTGAGGATGCGCACCACGGTGTTGCGGTTGATGCCGCGCAAACCCGGGTGAAAACTGCCTATGCCCTTGAGGGCCTTGAAGATGGGAATGACGCTGGCAGTCACCACCGTCAGTGCGGTGGCCGTCATGTTGTGCGGCACATCGGCCAGGCCAGCGGCCAGCCCCAAGACGGCACCCGGCCCCACGCGGTAACGCGCGCCTTCGCTGAGCACCTCCAACTCGCCTTGGCGCACCACATAGGCTTCGCTCACAGGCTGACCCGCCACGCACAAGGTGCGACCGGGCACAAAGGCGGCCGAGTCCAGCGACAGCTCGCTGACCAGCTGGTAGTACAGGCGGTCCTCGCTGCTCAAGCCCAGGCGCACATAGGCGTCCATGGCCTCTTGGGAGTAAGGCGGCAGGTTGCCCATGGCCGCGACCTTGGCCAGGTCCACAGAAAAATTCATGGCATTCACACTCGCAAAAATAGACTGAAAAAGCTCAGCGCCTCACGCTCAAAGCCACCACTCAAAGCAACTGCTGCTGCACCTGCTCAGGCAGCCCCAAGGCCAGCGCCGCAGGGCTGGAAAACCGAATCGAACGCAAAAACTGGACCCGGCCGGCCGGCGTGGCCACCACGGCATGGGCGGCCACGCCCGCACGCTGCCACTCTTGTGCCAAAGCCTGGCCCAGCCCAGGGCCAAAGCGCGCGCTGGCGCTAAGCAATATGTCGGCCTCGTTGAGCAGCACCTGGCACCACGGCAAGGTCCAGTCAAAGGCCTGGCTGGCCACCCGCAGGTGGTTGGCCTGCACGGTCAGGGGGTCGGTGTGCAAGATCAGCGACTCGATGCGCCCGCGCCAAGGCTGGGGCAAGGCGCTGGTGTGCTCGGCCAGCGCTTGCCACGACCGGCTCTCCAACTCAAAAGGCTGGGCGTTGGTGCCGCCCGGGTGGCCAAAATCATGCGCCACAGCGGCTGCCAAACAGGCCGCCGCCCAAGGTCTGGCCGCCGGCTGAGCAGGGGCCTGCTGGCCGTGCAGCAAAGCCGTGAGCGTGAACATCACGTCGGCCGTGTGCAAGCGGTTGTGGTAGGCAGGCTCCAGGCCTTGTGGCCAGTTGCGGCCCAGGGTCTCCAGGTCGTGGGCCACCGCATGCACAAAGCGCAGCATGGCGGCCACATCATCGTGGACCGCCTCCTGTGCCTCCAGCTGTGCGAGTCCCAGGCTGTGGCTGCAGGCCTGGGCAATGGCCGGCAGCCCCGGCCATTGCGCACGCGCCTGCGCGCAAGCTTGGGCCAAGCTGTCAAAGCCGGCTGGGGGGGTGAAGTTCAGGGGATTCATGGCAAGCTGGCCGCAGGGGCCGCCCTGTCATCTGGGGGGGCATGCACAAAAAAAGTGTCCAGCTCGCCAATGCCCTTGACGCTCACACTGCCCCTGGCCTCCAGTGCAAAACGCTGGCCCAAGAGCAGCGCGGTGGAGGGCGAGACATGAATGCGCCCTGGCGTGCCAGTGGACTCCATGCGGCTGGCAATGTTCACCGTGTTGCCCCACAGATCGTAGGTGAATTTGTGCATGCCAATCACGCCCGCCACCACCGGCCCACTGTTGACCCCCACCCGAATTTGCAGCTGCGTGCCGTGCTGGCGATTGATCTCCGCCATGGCCTGGAGCATGGCCAAACCGGCCTCCACCACGGCCACCGCATGGTCTGCGCGCGGCTCGGGCACGCCGCCCACCAGCATGTAGCAGTCGCCAATGGTTTTGATTTTTTCCACGCCTATCTCGCCCACGATGGCGTCAAACCTGGAAAAAATCTGATCCAAGATCTCGACCAAGTGTGGCGCCGACAGCCCCTTGGACAGTTGGGTGAACCCCACCAGGTCGGCAAACAGCACCGACACCTCGGCGTGGGCATCGGCAATGCGTTTTTCGCCCGCCTTCAGGCGCTGCGAGACCGAGCGGGGCAAGATGTTGAGCAGCAGGTTCTCCGTTTTCTCCTGCTCTTGCTCGAGCTGCGCGTGCTGGGCTTGGAGCTGCTGGCGGCGCAGCTGTTCCATGTCGCGCAAGCGCTTTTTTTCGATGGACGAGGTCAGGCGCGCTTTGAGCAGCACCTGGCTAAAGGGTTTGGGCAGGTAATCATCGGCGCCCATTTCAATGCAGCGCACCACGTCGTCAATGTCTTGGCCGCCTGAAATCACAATGACTGGAAAGCCCCTGAGCTGGGGGTGTTGCTGCATTTGCGCGAGCACCTCCAAGCCGGTCATCTCGGGCATTTCCACGTCCAGCAGCATCAAATCAAAAGGCTCGGCTTGGAGCCGCTCCAGTGCTTGGCGGCCATGGCTGGCCTCCTCGATGAAGCGCACACCAATTTGTTTGAGCGAGCGCGAGATGCCCATGCGCATCATCTTGCTGTCGTCCACCACCAGCAAGCGAGCGTCTTGCAGCATCTGGGCCACCCGCTCTTGCGCCAGCAAGGCGTTGGCGGGCTCGCTGGTCAGCGCCAAGGTGTCTGTGGGTGTCATGGTCTCAAGCTCCCACCAGGCTCAGGTGTTCCATCACGGCCTGCGGCATGCGCTCAATGGTCACCGATTTGTCCACCACGCCCAGCTGCACCGCGGCGCGCGGCATGCCGTAAATCACGCAGCTGTCCTCATGCTCGGCCAGGTTGATGCCGCCGGCACGCCGCACGGCCTGCATGCCCAAAGCGCCGTCGCTGCCCATGCCGGTGAGCAGCACCGCCAGCGTGTGCTTGCCCGCCAGCTCAGCGGCTGAGCGAAACAACACGTCCACCGCAGGCCGGCAATAGTGCACGGGCGGGCTTTGCACCAAGCGCGTGCGGTAGCTGCCGGGCACGCCCGCCACCATGAGGTGGAAGTTGCCAGGCGCCATCAGGCACAGGCCGGGCAAGATGGGCTCGTCATGCACCGCCTCGCGCACCTCGTAGCCGCACATCTGGTTGAGCCGGTCGGCCACGGCCTTGGAAAAAAAGGCGGGAATGTGCTGCACCACCAAAATGGGCGGCAAGCCTGAAGGCAAGCCGGGCAAGAGCTGGCTCAAGGCTTCCACGCCACCGGTGGAGGCGCCCACCACAATCAAGCGCTTGTCGTGGCGGCCAGGCATGGCCGCAGGCGCGAGGCCCTGGGGCGCCGAGCGGGCCACCGGCACACTGGCGGCGGGCCGAAACCGCTTTTTGGCGGCATGGGCGGCCTTGATGTGAAAGGCCAGCTTGCCCGCCAGCGCCCCTATGGACATGCTGCCGTCGGGCTTGGCCAGCACCTCGCAGGCCCCAGCGTCCATGGCGTCCAGCGCAATTTGCGAGCCTTGCTGTGTCAGCGAGCTGACCACCACCACGGCCACGGGTGAGCGCTCTTTTTGCAGCTGACGCAAATAGGTCAGCCCGTCCATGCGCGGCATCTCCATGTCCAGCGTCATCACGTCAGGCTGCAAGCGGGCCACCTTGTCCATGGCAATCAATGGGTCGTTGGCCACCCCCACGACTTCAATGTCGGGGTCGTGCGCGAGGGTGTCCGTGATGGTTTTTCTCACCATCGCGGAGTCGTCCACCACAAGAACTTTGATAGGCAAGGCGTGCTCCAAAATCTCAACCCAACACGGGTCTTTGGTAAATTCCGTTGCCCAAACTGAGCAAGGGGTGTTTGATGCGCAGCAAACTGTCCGAATGTCCGGCCACCAAGTAGCCGCCGGGCTCCAAGGTATCGTGCAAGCGCTGCACCAGTTGGGCTTGCGAAGCGGGCTCGAAATAAATCATCACATTCCGACAAAACACCACATGCTGCGGCTGAGGAATCTGGTGAAGCGGGCCAAACAAGTTCAGGCGCTGAAAGTGCACCTTGTCCAGCAGCTCAGGCTTGACCTTGCAATACCCCTCGTAAGGACCGCTGCCTTTTTGAAAGTACTTTTCCAGCAAGCCCGCTTGCGGCAGGTTCAAGCGGTCGATTTCATAAATGCCTTGCCGGGCCGAATGCAAGGCACGGTGTGAAATGTCGGTGCCCTCAATTTGCCAGCGCCAATCGGCCTGGTGTCGCTGGGCATATTCGGCCAACACAATGGCCAAGGTGAAGACCTCCTCGCCACTGGAGCAACCGGCCGACCAACAGCGCAGTCCGCGCCGCGCCGTGGGGCTGCGTGCGAGCAATGTGCCCAGCAACTCGGTCTGCAAAATGTCAAATTGCACCGCCTCACGAAAAAAATGCGTGTGGTTGGTGGCCACCAAGTCGATCAGCACGTCCATCTCTTGGGCGCCTTGCTCAGTCAGCCAGGCCAGGTAGTCGTCCCAGCTGCTCAGCCCCAGCTCCCGGCGGCGTTTGCCCAGCCGGCTGCTCAGCATGTTGAGCTTGTTTGCTGTGAGGTGGATCCGGCTGTGTTGATGGATCAAGGCGCACAGCTGATCAAACACCTCGATCGACATGGGCCGATCCACGGGCGTGCGGGCCTGGGCGGTGGCCTTGGTCAAAACTTAAAAGTCCTTGAAGTGGCGCTCTGCGCCTGCGGCGGGTGAGCGCAGCTGGGGCTTGTTTCGGTGGGACGGCTCCTGGCCGTTGTCTGCGCGGTCCATGGTGACTTGGCTGACGGCGCCGGGCGGCTGTCGGTGGATGCGGCGTGCGCCAGACTGGGCCACGCCTTCTTCGTGCTGTTCGCTCGCATTGCGCTGGAGTTTGAAGCCCACCACCTCGATGCCGCGCTCGACCATGGACTCGGCCTCGCGGGCCTGGTCATAGGTCTGCTCGGCCGCCAGTGCAATTTGCCCTGCGCTGTCGGCCGCGTCTTGCGCCACCTTGCTCATTTGCTCAATGGCAATGCCCACATGCTCAATGCCCTGGGCCTGCTCGCGGGACGCCATGGTGATCTCGGCCACCAGCGCATCGGTGCGTGCGATCTTGTTTTCAATTTGACTGAGCGACTCCTGCACCCGCTGCAAGGAGGCCGATCCGGTGCGGCTGCTGCGCAAAGAGGCCTCGATTTTTTCAGCCGACTCGTGCGCCGCCGTGGCGCTGCGCTGGGCCAGCGAGCGCACCTCGTCGGCCACCACAGCAAAGCCTGCGCCCGCCTCCCCGGCACGGGCCGCTTCCACCGCCGCATTGAGCGCCAAAATATTGGTTTGAAAAGCAATCTCGTCGATGCTCTTGACGATTTTGGCCACATCGCTGCTGGAGCGCTCAATCGCGTCCATGGCCACCGTCATCTGCGTCATGTTGCTCACGCCCTCTTGCGCCGAGGCCCGGGTTTCGGAGGCCAGCTGTTTGGCCTGCTCGGCGTTCTTGGCGGTCGAGTGGATCATGCTGGAGACTTCCTCCAAGGAGGCGCTGGTCTCTTCAATGGCTGCGGCCTGCTCGTTGGCCCCTTGGGCCAATTTTTGGCTGGCCAAGGTCAGCTGGCTGGAGGCGCGCCGGCTTTTTTCAGTGCCCTCGTAAATGTGGCGGGCCACCGTGGTCAAGGGCTTGATGGACACCCGGTAAGCGACCAGCGCCAGCCCCAGGCCAACCAGCAGGCCGCCCATGCCCAAAGCCGCGATGCTCCAAATCACTTGGCTTTGGATGGCCTCGGCCCTGACCAGGGTCTGGCGGGTGCTTTCGTTGGTTTTGACCACCAGCGCATCGATGGCGCGGCGATGCTCTGCATAGGCCTTGGCCATTTGCTCGTATTCGCTGCGGATCTTGGCCAAGTCACCGCTGTCGAGAATGGGCATGAAGTTCTTGGTCAGCACATTGAAGTAGCTGCGCACATGCCGGTCAGACTCCTCCAGCAGCGGCAGCAGCCGGGTATCGGTCAGCGCGCTTTTGGCAAATTGGGCATGGGTCTCGTTGTACTCCTTGAGCAAACGCGGAATCTGCTCCACCAAGCGCTTGCCTTCACCGGCGTTGCTGACCTGGCTTGAACCGCTGATGGAGGTTTGCACGGCATCGACCATGACACTGGTCACCATGTAGTGGGTCTCAATCAGGTAGGCCGGCGGCGGCAGCACCGCAGCGAGCAGGTCTTTTTCGTGGGCGATCTGGTTGTAGAGCTGACCGCCAATGCGTATCGGCTCGGTCAGCACATAGCTCAAGGTCGGGATGCCCGCCAGGCTGCCCAGAAAGAGCAGGGCAAAGCCGGCGACGAGTTTTTTCATGTTCAACATGGTTCAGGCCCTTCAAGAGTCGTTTTCAAAGTTCAGCCGTGCGTGAGTGCAGTGCTCGCACGTCGATGTGCCCCACAAAGCCGAGCAGGCGGTCGATGTCAAGCAGCGTTTTGACCTGCCCGCGGGTCTTGGCCATGCCCACAATGAAACGCGCGTCCACGGCATCGCCAAAGTCGGGCGGGGGCTCGAGGTCATCGCTTTGAAACTGCGAGACCTCCTCCACCACGTCCACAATCATTCCCGTCAGGCGGCTTGCGCCATCGGGCTCCTCGACCTGCACCACCACAATGCAAATGCGCTCGGTGTCCTCGGCCGCACCCAGGCTAAAACGCTCGCGCAAATCGACCACAGGCACGATCTTGCCGCGCAGGTTGATCACGCCCTTGATGTAAGAAGGCATGCGCGGCACCGGCGTGACCGGGCACAAACGCATGATCTCCCTGACCTTGAGCACCGGCACGCTGTAGCGCTCTTGGGCCACAGCAAAAGTCAGGTACTTGCCCGCGCGGGGCAGGGTTTGGCTGAGCGTCATGGTGGGGCTGCCTTGGACTGAATATGAAGGGGTGGGCTCATGCCGCCATCTCGCTGGCGCTGCCCAATTGACTGACCGCCTCGGGGTCAATGATGAGGGCCACCCGGCCGTCGCCCAAGATGGCCGCGCCCGACATGCCCTGCTGGTGCTGAAAAGTTGGGCCCAGCGACTTGATGACCACCTCTTGCTTGCCAATGAGGCTGTCGACCAGCAAGGCACGGCTGCGGGCGCCGGAGTCCACCACCATCACGATGCCCTCGCACGGGTCGCGCACCTGGCTGACCAAGCCCAGCTTGTCGGACAGGCGCACCAAGGGAATGAGCTTGTCGCGCACCCGGATCAACTCGCCCTTGCCTTGCACGGTGGAGACCATCTGGGGCTGGGGCCGCAAAGACTCGCGAATGGTCAGCGTGGGCACGATGAATCTTTCTTGGCCCACGCCCACCAACATGCCGTCGATGATGGCCAGCGTCAGCGGCAAAAAAATCTCAAAGGTCGTGCCCTGGCCCAGCGCCGAGGTGATGTCAATGCGACCGCGCAGCCGGGCAATGTTGCCGCGCACCACGTCCATGCCCACGCCGCGGCCAGAAATGTCGGTGACCGCCTCGGCCGTGGAAAAGCCGGGCAAAAAAATCAGGTTGAAGATGCTCTTGTCGGTGGGCGCGTCTTCGGCGGTGATCAAGCCTTTTTGCAAGGCCTTGTTCAAAATGCGCTGGGTGTCCAGGCCGCGGCCGTCGTCGCGCAAGCGGATCAAAATACCGCCGCCTTGGTGCGTGGCATGCAGCTCAATGGTGCCCAGCGCGCTTTTGCCCGCCGCCAGCCGGTCGGCGGGCGACTCAATGCCGTGGTCCACGGCGTTGCGCATCATGTGCAGCAACGGGTCGGCCAGCTCTTCCACGATGTTGCGGTCGAGCTCGGTGTCTTCACCGCTCAACACCAGCTGCACCTGTTTGTGCTGGGCAGCCGCCAAGTCGCGCACCAGGCGGTTCATTTTTTGGAAGGTTGAGCGAATCGGCACCATGCGCAAAGACATGGCATTGCGCTGCAAGTCGGTGGTGATGCGCGAGAGCTGGCGCAAATGGCGGTCCAGCTCCCGGTCGCGCAGCTGCTGCACCAAGCTGTGCTGCACCACCATGGACTGCGCAATCACCAACTCGCCCATGAGGTCCACCAGCGCGTCGAGCTTGTGGGTGTCAAGCTTGACAAAATTGGCCAGCGCCTCGGTGCGCGCTGCCACCTTGCTGGCCTGGCCAGTAGGCGCTGGGGCGGGCTTGCCCGCGCTGGCGGATTGGTCAGGCGCGGGAGCAGGTGCAGCCACAGGGGGGGCGGCGCTGGCCAACACCACGGGTGGCTTGTGCTGCGCCAGCAGCTCAGCGGCAGCTGCGGGCTGCACGGCAGGCATGGCCACCGGCTCGGCCGGCGGCAGGTCGGGCAAGTCGCTCGCCTGAGGCGGCGTGGCCGCTGAAGCAGCCGGGGCAGGCTCGCCCCGCAAACAAGCCTCAATGCGCACCAGCAGCTCGGAGGTGTCTACAAAAATCGCTTGCCCTCGGTCCTCGCCTGCCAACTGCCTGGCGATGGCACTCACATACTTTTGCAAGGCGTCGCCGCCCGCCAAAATCACGTCGATCACCGCTTGGTTGATGGGCAGCTGGTCCTTGCGGGCCGCGTCCAGCAGAGACTCCAAGTGGTGGGCCAGCAGCTGAATGGGGGCAATGCCCAAAAAGCCCGCCCCCCCCTTGAAGGTGTGAAACGCCCTGAAGACTTGGTTGAGCGTGTCTTTGTGGCGGGGGTTGTCCTCCAGCACCAGCACGCCTTGCTCCACCTGGCCAAGCAGGTCGCGGCCTTCGTTGCAAAACTCGTTGAGCAGTTCCAGGTCGTCGTCAGGGCCTATGAAAAAACGGCCTTCGGTGCCTTCGCCGTCCTGCGCTTGCTGAGCCTGCGGGTTGACCTGGTCCTGGGCGTTTTGAGCCTGCCCGCTGAGCCCGGCCGAGCCCAGCTGCTGGGCCAAGGGGTCTTCTGGAGTCGGCTTGACCAAGTACAGGGCGTTGCTCATGCGCTCAAACGCCGACTGCAGTTGCTCCAACTGGGGCTGCGACAGGCCAGCGCCAGAGGCTGCGGGCTGACACAGCGTCTGGCAAAGCGCCAACTCCCTGCGTGCATCGGCCGAGCCCGTGACCGCCTGCTGCTCTTGGAGTTGCTCCAACACGGCCGCGATCAGCGTCAAGCCTTGAGCGCTGTCGGGCGACAAAAAGGCCATTTCCGTGGCCATTTCCTGCAGCAAAGCGTTGACGTGTGGATCTGCCATAAGTAACCAGTGAAGGGCTCTTATGATAGCCACAAATAGTTAATTTAAGCTTCAATCGTAAAAAATTGAAATCAT
>CANHKH010000079.1 GCA_947460165.1 Comamonadaceae bacterium | reverse complement strand
TTGACAGCTTGAAAGCCATGCTGGACGCCAACGGCGTGCCCTGGACCTTCAACCCCCGCTTGGTGCGCGGCCTGGACTACTACAACCTGAGCGTGTTTGAGTTTGTCACCGACCGGCTGGGCGCCCAGGGCACCATTTGCGCTGGGGGCCGCTACGACTACCTCATCGCTCAAATGGGCGGCAAAGCGGCCCCCGCCGTGGGCTGGGCCTTGGGCGTGGAGCGCGTGCTCGATTTGCTCAAAGAGCAGGGCACTCAGCCCGACTTGCCCACCCCCGACGCCTTCGCCGTGGTGCCCGACGCTGCTGCACTGCCCCAGGTGCTGCAGTGCTTGCAAGCGCTGCGTGCGGCGGGCGTGAGCGTGCACATGCATGCGCCTGCCGGTACAGCCGAGGGCATGGGCAGCATGAAGTCGCAGTTCAAGCGGGCCGACGCCAGTGGCGCACGTTTTGCGCTCATTTTTGGCGAGGCCGAGCTGGCCCAGGGCAGCGTGGCCGTCAAGCCCTTGCGGGCGGGTGAGGCTGCGGTGCAGGTGCTGCAGCCTTTGGCCGATGCAGGGACCTGGGCGGCTGGTTTGCGTTCGCTTTAAGGCCGAATCGCTCAAGCGCCTGCCGCTGGCCGCTTGGGGCTTGGCAGGGTGTGCAGACCCGCTGGCTGGGCTGGGCGCTTGCGCACTGCCGCCTACAATCAACGATCAGCGCAGTGTGGGTCCTTCCCCACTGCCCATCTTCTTTATCCGTGACCCTTTGGGGTCCACTTTGACACCATGGCCACCCAACTCAACCTTGAAGAGCAGGAACAACTGGACCAGCTCAAGCATTTTTGGCGCCGCTGGGGCAATGCCATCACTTGGCTCTTGATTGCAGTGCTGGCGTCGTTTGCCGCCTGGAACGGCTGGAATTATTGGCAGCGCAAGCAAGCCTCGGAAGCGGCGGTGATGTTCGACGAGGTCGAGCGCGCCGCCCAGGCCAAGGACCTGCCCAAGCTGGAGCGGGCCTTGGGCGACATTCGCGAGCGCTATGGCGCCACCACCTTCGCCCAGCAGTCTGCTTTGTTGGCGGCGAAAACCTTCCAAGAAGAAAAGCAGGCCGACAAGGCCCAGGCGGCCCTGGCCTGGGTGGCCGAAAAGTCCCCTGACGAGGGCCTGCGCGCCGTGGCCCGCCTGCGCGTGGCCGGCCTCATGCTTGATGCCAAGGCCTACGACCAGGCTTTGCAGCAACTCAGCGCCAAATTCAGTCCCGAGTTTGAAGCCTTGGCGGCCGACCGCCGAGGCGATATTTTCCTCGCTCAGGGCAAGCCGGCCGAGGCCAAGGCCGAGTACCAAAAAGCCCATGCGGGTCTGGATGCCCAGGCCGAGTACCGCATGCTGGTGGAGGTCAAACTCAATGCCTTGGGCGGCCAAGTGCCGACCGAGGACAAAAAATGACGCGCCGCAGCTCAGCGCTGTGGGCGGTGCTGGCGGCGGCCTGCTTGCTTGCCGCCTGCGCCAGTGGCCCGGCCAAGCCCAAGCCGGCTGATTTGGTGGCCATCACACCGGTGGTGCAGGCCAAGCCGCTGTGGTCGCTCAAGCTGTCTGCCATCAGCTTTGCCATGCAAGTGCAGGTGCATGGCGACAAGCTGACCTTGGCCACCAACGACGGCACGGTGTTGCAGCTCGATGCGGCCAGCGGCCGTGAGTTGTGGCGCCAATCCGTGGGCGGCCCCTTGGCCGCCGGTGTGGGCAGCGACGGGCAACTCAGTGCCGTGGTCACCCAAGCCAATGAATTGGTGGCCCTGCAAGAAGGCCGGGTGCTGTGGCGCCAGCGCTTGAGCACCCAGGTCTACACCGCGCCGCTGGTGGCGGGGGCCCGGGTGTTTGTGCTCAGTGCCGACCGTGCCGTCAGTGCCTACGACGGCCGCAGCGGTGCACGCCTGTGGACCCAGCAACGCCCCGGCAACGACCCGCTGGTGCTGCGCCAATCGGGCGTGCTCTTGCCCGTGGGTGACACTCTGGTCGCTGGCCTGTCGGGTCGGCTGGTGGGGCTCAACCCATTGAATGGCAGCATTCGCTGGGATGCCGCCGTGGCCACCCCCCGCGGCATCAACGAGGTCGAGCGCTTGGTGGACCTGGTCGGCCCGCCCGCCCGCCTGGGCCGCATGGTGTGCGCGCGGGCTTTTCAGGCCGCAGTCGGGTGCGTCAACACCGAGGCTGGCACCCTTCTTTGGACCCGCCAGTCCGATGGCCTGGTGGGCCTGGCCGCCGACGAGCGCCAAGTGTTCGGCACCGAGTCCAACAGCACCGTGCAAAGCTGGCGCCGCAGCGACGGCGAGCGCGGCTGGTCCAGTGACCAGCTTCGCTTTCGCGGGCTGACTGCGCCCCTGGTGGTGGGCCGCTCGGTGGCGGTGGGCGACTTCCAGGGTTTTGTGCATTTCTTGTCCCGCGAGGACGGCAGCTTGCAGGGCCGCCAGTCCACCGACGGCTCGGCCGTGGCCGCCACCCCGCTGATGGCGGGCAACACCCTGGTGGTGGTGACCGCTTCTGGCGGTGTGTTTGGCTTTTCGCTCCCCTGATCCCCCCGCGCCCAGGCGCCAGAGAGTTTGAATGAAACCCGTGATCGCCCTGGTGGGCCGCCCCAACGTGGGCAAGTCCACCCTGTTCAACCGGCTGACCAAGTCGCGCGACGCCATCGTGGCCGACTTTGCCGGGCTGACGCGCGACCGCCACTATGGCAACGCCCGCCTGGGCAAGCAAGAGTTCATTGCGATTGACACCGGTGGCTTTGAGCCCACGGCCGAGTCCGGCATCTACAAAGAAATGGCCAAGCAAACCCGCCAGGCCGTGGCCGAGTCCGACGTGGTTGTTTTTGTGGTCGATGCCCGCGAGGGCATGTCAGCCCAGGACCACGACATTGCCACCTACTTGCGCAAACTGGGCAAGCCCACGCTGCTGGTGGCCAACAAAGCCGAAGGCATGAAAGACACGGCCCACCTGGCCGAATTCTTTGAGCTTGGGCTGGGCGAGGTGCTGCCCGTGTCGGCCTCCCACGGACAGGGCGTGCGCGGCATGATGGAAGCTGCCTTGCAGCGCCTGGCCCTGCCCGACGTGGACGAGCAGGCCGAGGACGCCGAGCTGGCGGCCATCAAGCTGGCTGTGGTGGGCCGCCCCAATGCGGGCAAGTCCACCTTGATCAACACCTGGCTGGGCGAGGAGCGGCTGGTGGCTTTTGACATGCCGGGCACCACCCGCGACGCCATCTCCGTGCCCTTTGAGCGCGAGGGCCAGCGCTTCGAGCTCATTGACACCGCGGGCTTGCGCCGCAAAGGCAAGGTCTTTGAAGCCATTGAAAAATTCTCTGTGGTCAAGACCTTGCAGGCCATTGAAAACGCCAACGTGGTGCTGCTGCTGATTGACGCCACCCAAGGCGTGACCGACCAAGACGCCCACATCGCCGGCTTTATTTTGGAGAACGGCCGCGCCGTGGTGGTGGCCATCAACAAATGGGACGCCATTGACAGCTACCAGCGCCAAACCCTGGAGCGTTCCATAGAGACGCGGCTGACCTTCATGAAATTTGCCTCGCTGCACCGCATTTCCGCCACCCGGCGCCAGGGGTTGGGCCCAGTCTGGGCCTCCATTGCCCAAGCCCACGCGGCGGCCAACCGCAAAATGCCCACCCCGGTGCTGACCCGATTGCTGCAAGAGGCGGTGGAGTTCCAGCAGCCCCAGCGCTCGGGCATGTCCCGCCCCAAAATGCGCTACGCCCACCAAGGCGGCATGAACCCGCCCGTGATCGTGGTCCACGGCAATTCCCTAGAACATGTCAGCGAGACTTACAAGCGCTACCTGGAGGGCCGCTTTCGCAAAGCCTTCGATCTGGTCGGCACGCCCTTGCGCATTCAGATGAAGACCTCGCAGAACCCCTTTGCGGACAAGGATTCAGACTGAACTTACACGGTGTGACCCGGGCGCTGTGTTAAGGTCAATCTCTCTCAACAATTTTTGAACACGGAGCATATCGTGAGCAATAACAAAGGCCAGCTGTTGCAGGACCCTTTCCTCAACACCTTGCGCAAAGAACATGTGCCGGTCTCGATTTACCTGGTCAACGGCATCAAGCTGCAGGGGCAAATCGAGTCTTTCGACCAATACGTGGTGCTGCTGCGCAACACGGTCACCCAGATGGTCTACAAGCACGCCATCTCCACCATTGTTCCGGGCCGTGCGGTGAATTTTTCTGCTGCTGACTCCGAAGAAAGCGCTGCGACCTGAGCACCGCTGCTGCCCCACTGGCTGCCTTGCCCACCGTCTTGCTGGTGGGTGTGGATTTCGGCTCCGCCCACTTCGACGCCGGCCTGGAGGAGCTGGGCCTGCTGGCCCAGACTGCCGGGCTGTCCCCCGTGGCCCGCCTGACGTGCAAGCGCCGTGCGCCTGACGCGGCTCTTTTTGTGGGCAGTGGCAAGGCCGACGAAATCAAGGCCATGGCCTTGGAGGCCGGTGCCTCAGAGGTGCTGTTTGATCAGTCCCTCAGTCCAGCCCAGCAGCGTAACTTGGAGCGCAGCCTGGAGATGCCGGTCAACGACCGGACCTTGCTCATCCTGGAGATTTTTGCCCAGCGCGCACGCAGCCATGAAGGCAAATTGCAGGTCGAATTGGCGCGGCTGCAGTACCTGTCCACGCGCTTGGTGCGCCGCTGGTCGCACTTGGAGCGCCAAACTGGCGGGGCCGGCGTGCGGGGCGGCCCGGGCGAAAAGCAAATTGAGCTCGACAAGCGCATGATCAGCGAGTCGATCAAACGCACCAAAGAGCGGCTGGTCAAGGTCAAGCGCCAGCGCCAGACCCAGCGCCGCCAGCGCGAGCGCCGTGACACCTTCACCATCTCCCTGGTGGGCTACACCAACGCGGGCAAAAGCACCTTGTTCAATGCACTGGTCAAAGCCCGCGCCTACGCCGCCGACCAACTCTTTGCCACCCTGGACACCACCACGCGCCAGCTCTACCTGGGGGCAGACGAGCAGGGCCAGGCGGGGCGCTCGGTGTCGCTGTCAGACACGGTGGGCTTCATCCGCGACCTGCCCCATGGCTTGATAGACGCGTTCGAAGCCACCTTGCAGGAGGCCGCCGACGCCGATTTGCTCTTGCATGTGGTGGACGCGGCCAGCCCCGAGCACGCCGAGCAAATGGCCGAGGTGCACAAAGTGCTGGCCGACATTGGTGCCGACCAGGTGCCTCAGGTGCTGGTGTTCAACAAGCTCGACGCCATGGCCGAGGCTCGCTGGCCGCACGCCCTGCAAGACACTTGCGAACTGATGGACCCAACCCAGGGCAGCCCGCGCCGCTTTGAGCGTGTATTTCTAAGCGCCCGCACGGGCGAGGGTTTGCCTGCTTTGCGGGCTCTGCTCAGCCGCTACGCGCTGGAGGCTGCGGCTCAAGCGCAAGTCGGTGTCATGAGGGGGCAAAGCCCTGCCGCAGATGAGGCAGGCCTTTGATTGGGCACAATGGGGCCAAGATAAGAAAATGAGCTTTTCATCCATGAACTTCAACCCTGTGCTGCAGTCGATCACTGCCTTTCCGGCCCGCCTTCAACAGCGCGTCAAAGGCATGTTCAACCTCAACGACCCCCGCTGGGGCCGCAGCGATGAGCCCAAGTCCTCTGGCGACAGGCCCGAGCCTGGCCGCGAAGACCGGCCCGCCGCTTCGCCTACCCCCATGCCACCGCCCCCAGTGCGCCCGCCGCCACCCAGGGGCCAGGGCAACCAAGGCCCACCTGATCTGGACGAGCTTTGGCGCGATTTCAACCGAAAACTCAGCGGTTTGTTTGGCAACAAAGGTGGCGGCAATCGCCAGCAGCCTCCGCGCTCAGGCGGTGGCGGCGGTTTTCAGCCGCCCGATATGAAAAGCGCTGGCATTGGTGCCGGGCTGATTGGCGCCGTGGCCGTGCTGATTTGGCTGGGCACGGGTTTTTTCATTGTGCAAGAGGGCCAGCAGGGCGTCATCACCCAGTTCGGACGCTACCAAAGCACCGTGGGTGCGGGTTTCAACTGGCGCCTGCCTTACCCCATTCAGCGCCATGAAATAGTGGTGGTCACCCAAATTCGCTCGGTGGACGTGGGCCGTGACGTGGTGATCCGTGCCACCGGCTTGCGCGAGTCGGCCATGCTCACTGAAGATGAAAACATTGTCGAGATCAAGTTTGCCGTCCAGTACCGCTTGAGCGACGCACGGGCCTTTTTGTTTGAAAGCAAGGACCCCACCGCCACCGTGGTGCAAGCGGCAGAAACTGCGGTGCGTGAGGTGGTGGCCAAAATGCGCATGGACACCGCCTTGGCCGAAGAGCGCGACCAAATCGCCCCCCGCGTCAGGGCCTTGATGCAAACCATTTTGGACCGCTACAAAGTGGGCATTGAGGTGGTGGGCATCAACCTGCAGCAAAGCGGTGTGCGCCCGCCCGAGCAGGTGCAAGCGGCTTTTGACGATGTGCTCAAGGCCGGACAAGAGCGCGAGCGCGCCAAAAATGAAGCCCAGGCCTACGCCAACGACGTGATTCCCCGCGCTGTGGGCTCGGCCTCGCGGCTCAAGGAAGAAGCTGACGCTTACAAAGCCCGCATCGTGGCGCAAGCCCAAGGTGATGCACAGCGCTTTCGCTCGGTGCTGACCGAGTACCAAAAAGCCCCACAGGTCACGCGCGACCGCATGTACGTGGACACCATGGAGCAGGTTTTTACCAACGTCACCAAGGTCATGGTCGAGTCCCGCCAGGGCTCCAATATGTTGTATTTGCCGCTGGACAAAATCATGCAAAACGCCGGGACTGCCAACCCACCGGCCACGGGCAACGGTCCGGCCGCCTCGCCGGCCCTGCCTTCTTCCTCCGTGCCTGCACCGACCTCCAACGACACCCGCACCCGTGACGCCTCGCGCACGCGTGACCGCGACACACGCTAAGGAACAGCCGTGAACAGAATCGGATTCATTGCCTCGTCGGTGCTGGTGCTGCTGGTGCTGCTCAGCTCCATGCTTTTTGTGGTGGACCAGCGCCAGTTTGGTGTGGTTTACGCGCTTGGACAGATCAAAGAAGTGATCACCGAGCCCGGCTTGAATTTCAAGCTGCCACCGCCCTTTCAAAACGTCTCCTACATTGACAAACGCCTGCTGACCCTGGACAGCACCGACCCTGAGCCCATGCTCACGGCCGAAAAGCAGCGGGTGGTGATCGACTGGTATGTGCGCTGGCGCGTCTCTGGCCCCACCGAATACATCCGCAACGTGGGCTTGGATGAGCGCGCAGGTGCGGTGCAGCTCAGCCGGGTGGTGCGCAATGCCTTCCAAGAGGAAATCAACAAACGCACGGTCAAAGACCTGCTCTCGCTCAAGCGCGAGCAACTCATGGCCGACGTGAAAAAAGAAGTGCAACAAGCCGTCACAGGCGCCAAGCCCTGGGGCATGGACATTGTGGACGTGCGCATCACCCGCGTGGACTATGTCGAATCCATCACCGAGTCGGTGTATCGCCGCATGGAGGCCGAGCGCAAGCGCGTGGCCAACGAGCTGCGCTCCACAGGCGCTGCTGAAGGCGAAAAAATCCGCGCCGATGCTGATCGCCAGCGTGAGATCACCGTGGCCAACGCCTACCGCGATGCCCAAAAAATCAAGGGCGAGGGCGATGCCGAGGCCGCCCGCGTCTACAACGAGGCCTTTGGCCGCGACCCGCAGTTCGCCCAGTTCTACCGCAGCTTGGAAGCCTACAAGTCCAGCTTCAACAAAAAGTCTGACGTCATGGTGATTGATCCGTCCTCGGAGTTTTTCAAAGCCATGCGCGGACCCAGCGGTGCGGCGGCTCCCGCTGCGGCCCCCGCCCGCCGCTGAAGCTGACCTCCTTCATCCACCTTGGACAGCAGCTCGCTTTGGCAGGCCCTGGCCCTCGTTCTGGTGATCGAGGGCCTTTTGCCTTTTGTCTCGCCCGGCCGCTGGCGCAGCACTTTCACGCAAATTCTTCAACTCAGTGACGGCCAATTGCGTTTTTTTGGCCTGTGCAGCGTGGCTTTGGGCTTGCTGGCCTTGTGGCTGCTGGCCTGAGCTGGCCGGGCTTGTTTAGCCCGGTAAAATACCGCCTTTAACAGCTCATCTGGAAACGAATGCCCGCTTGGTCGTCATCATGGCAATTGCCGGATCAAATTGCCGATGTTCTGCCCTCAGAGGCCAGGCACATCGAAGAGCTGCGCCGCCTGTTTTTGGACACTGCCCGCAGCTACGGCTACGAGCTGGTCATGCCGCCCTTGCTGGAGCACCTGGAGTCGCTGCTCACAGGCACCGGCGAGGCGCTGGATTTGCAAACCTTCAAGCTGGTCGACCAGCTCTCGGGCCGCACCCTGGGGCTGCGGGCTGACACCACGCCCCAAGTCGCCCGCATAGACGCCCACCTGCTCAACCGCCAAAGCGTCACCCGCCTGTGCTACTGCGGGCCGGTGCTGCACACCCGGGCCGATAGACCCCACGCCACCCGCGAGCCCCTGCAGTTTGGTGCTGAGATTTACGGCCACGCCGGCTTGGAAGCCGATCTTGAAGCGCAGTCGCTGGCCATCGCCGGTCTGCGCGCCGCAGGCTTGCAGGCACTGCAGGTGGACATGGCCGATGTGCGCATTGTCTCGGCCTTGCTGCAAGGCGCCCACCTCAGGCCCGGTGCTTTGAACCGCATTCATGCGGCCTTGGCGCTCAAAGACGGGGTGGAATTGGCCAGCTTGGCCCGCAGCGAGGGCTTGAGTGCTCAGGCCGCGCAAGGCCTGCAACACCTTTTGCAGCTTTATGGCGACGACCAGGTGCTGGCGCAGGCCAAGCGCGCCTTGGCCGAGGTGGCCGGCGCCCACCAAGCCCTCGATGAGATGGCCTGGCTGGCCCAGCACCTGCAGGCCACGCAAGCCGATCTGAGCATCAGCTTTGACCTGGCCGACCTGCGCGGCTACGCCTACTACAGCGGCACCCGTTTTGCCATGTATGGCGCGGGTGAGGAGCTCGCACGCGGTGGCCGCTATGACGAGGTGGGCGCTGTCTTCGGTCGCAAGCGCCCGGCGGCAGGCTTTAGCCTGGACCTCAAGGAGCTCGTCTGTGTGTTGCCGGCCCGGCCTTTGCGCCCAGCCATCCGTGCACCCTGGGGCGAGGACGCGCAGCTGCGCCAGGCCATTGCACGCTTGCGCAGCGAGGGCCACACCGTGGCCTGCGTCTTACCTGGGCACGAGCACGAGGTCCATGAATTCGATTGCGACCGCGAACTGGCCTGTGTGGCCGGCCAGTGGCTCGTGCAGGCCTTGGGCCAGGCGTCGGCTTGAAGCCGCGCACCACCTTTACATTTTCACCAAGCATCCAAATGACGAATACACAAGCCGCAGCGGCCGGACGCAATGTCGTGGTCGTGGGCACCCAGTGGGGCGACGAAGGCAAGGGCAAGCTGGTGGACTGGCTCACCGAGCAGTCGCAAGGCGTGGTGCGCTTTCAGGGCGGCCACAACGCCGGCCACACCCTGGTCATCAACGGTGTGAAAACCGCGCTGCACCTGATTCCCAGCGGCATCATGCGGCCCGGCGTCAAGTGCTACATCGGCAACGGTGTGGTCTTGTCTGCCGCCAAGCTGTTTGAGGAAATCGAAGGCCTGGAAAAAGCCGGTGTGGAGGTGCGTTCGCGCCTGCGCATCAGCGAGGCCTGCCCGCTCATCCTGCCTTTTCACGCGGCCATAGACATTGCCCGGGAAGCGGCCAAAGAAAAAGCCGGCACCGCCAAAATTGGCACCACCGGCCGCGGCATTGGCCCGGCCTACGAAGACAAAATCGCCCGCCGCGCCCTGCGCGTGCAAGACCTCAAATACCCCGAGCGCTTTGCCACCAAGCTGCGCGAGTTGCTGGAACTTCACAACTTTGTGCTGACCGGCTTTTTGAATGCCCCGGCCATCGACTTTGACACCGTCTACACCGAAGCCATGCGCCACGCCGAGCTGCTCAAGCCCATGATGGCCGACGTTTCGCGCGAGC
>CANHKH010000078.1 GCA_947460165.1 Comamonadaceae bacterium | reverse complement strand
AGCAAAATCAACACCATGACCAAGCTGAAGCCGCCACTGGCCTTGGCTGGCAGCGCCATGGGAGATCAGCCGCCCGTGGCAGCGCGCAGGGCCACCACCGCATGAAAGGCGCGCCGCAGCCGGCGGTCGCTGGAGGTTTGGGGCGTGCCCTCGCAATCGAAGTAAGCCAAGGTGTCTTCGGCGGCCAACACCGCGTCGGTGCTGCGCAGCAGCAGGCACAGGCGCACGCTGCGCACCCGGCTGAAGCTGTCCACCTGCGATGCCTTGACATAGCGCACCGGCGTCATGGGGCTGCCCGCCTGGGCCAGGCTGAACCACAGGGCCAGCACTTCCACGTTGTCCACCAAGGGCTGGCCCGGGTTGCCCAACTGGCTGGCGCAGCGCAATTCGCTGCGCCCTTGGCTGCTGGCCACATACCAGCGGTTGCGCGTGAGGGGAGCAAGTTGCGGGTTTTTGAGCCCATTGCCCAAGCAATCGGTAGGCGTGGAGTTGTCCGACAAGGGCACGGTGTTGAACGCATCGGCCTGGTAGCTGACTTCCAAGGCGGCCGATAGGCCGTTGGCCGCACAGACCACCGAATCGACGGTGTCTGCTTCCACAAAGCCCTTGTCGCAAGCCATCAGCGGGGGCTGGCCCGCCAAGGCGGTTTGCCAGCGCGGCCGGCCTTGGGCGTCCAGAATGAAGCGCTGCGGCTGGGCGTAACCGGCCATCATCAACTCGGTGCGCAAGAGCTCCAGGCCGATCTGCGCATCCTCGGTCATTTGCGCTTGTGCAGCTTGCAGACGGCTGCTTTGACCGGTGGCCAGGTGGTGCACCGCCACGGCCGCCACCACCACCAAACCCAGGGCCAGGCCCAACAAGCATTCGAGCAAGGTGGCACCACCCTGAAGGCCCCAAGCGACCACTGAGCGCCTCACCACGCGAACCTCAGATGCAAACAGCGCACGCCACTGTCGGGGCTCAAACCCAAACCCGCCGGGCACTCTGCCGGCGCCAACGGCGCCTCGTCGGCGCGCAGCGGCTGCGCATCGCGCCAGGCCACCCAGACATCGGCCAGGGGCAAAGCCTGATCGACCTGCACCTGCGCTGCGGCCGCCGGCAATGAACGCCTGAGCAGCATGCGCCACTGCGCGGCGTCGGCTTGGGCAAAGGCCAGGGGCGTGCAGGTGGCGGACGCACCCTCACAGGCCGTGGCCACGGGGTCGGCCGCGTCCGTTTGCTGGGCCGCCCAGCTTTGGCTGAGCTGGTAGGGGCTGGGCCCACCCTCGCCCAAGGCGCCTGCCGGGTGGGCGCGCAGGCGTTCGGCCAAATCGGCCGCCAGTTGCGCGGCCTGCACCCGGTGCTGGCCCGTGCGGGTGAGCTGCAGGGCTGCGGCATGGCTGCGGGTCAGCGCCATCACGGCCAGGCTGGCCAGCAACATGGCCACCAACACCTCCACCAGCATGAAGCCGGCCACCGGCGATGAGGCCTGTTTCATTTTGAGCATTCGCTCCAGCCTTCGGGGCGCAAGGTGGGCCGGCCCTGGTTGGAAATGCACACCACACGGGGCGCAGCCGCGCTGCCCTGCGGTGTGAACACCAGCGTCTGGGCGGCCGCCTTGGCCAAGCCCGTGGGCTGGTACACAAAATAAGCATTGTCGTTATGGGGCTTGGTGCTGGCCACCGAGCCCAGGCCAGTCAGGCGCTGCTGCACCCGTAGGAGGTCTTCATTGGCGTCCAGCCGCCTGTCGCCATCGCGGTCTGCAAAAACAATCCAGCCCTCCAGCCAGGCGGCCGAGGCGCTGCAGGCCTGGCCGTCCAGAGAAGAGCAGATCACCACCGTGTGGGCACGCTTGACGGCCTCGCTGCGCGCCAGCCGCAAGTCGGCCACCAAGGCCTGGGCGCTGTGTTGCACAGCGCGCTTGAGCAAGACAGCGCCCATGGACGGCACGGCCAGGCTGGCCAACACCCCCACCAAGCCCAGCACCACGAGCAGCTCCAGCAAACTCAAACCCAAGCCCAAGGTCCTGTGAGCAAGCGCGCAGACTTTCATCAATTCATCCTAGTGAGCCCCGCTGAACCCCGTGTAAATTGTGTTTAGAGGCAGCGATACACTGCCCAAAGCATGCCCACCCTGCCCTTTCAAAGACCCCGCCCATGATGGACCGTGCCCTCGCCTTGGCCACCCTGGCCCGCCTGCTGGCCCCGCCCAACCCGGCAGTCGGCTGCGTGCTGGTGGCCGCCGATGGCCGCATCCTGGGCGAAGGCCACACCCAGCGCACCGGCCAGGCGCATGCCGAGGTCATGGCGCTGGGCCATGCCGCGGCCCAAGGCCACGACGTGCGCGGCGCCACCGCCTATGTGACGCTGGAGCCCTGCGCCCACTCAGGCCGCACCGGCCCCTGCTGCGACGCCTTGGTGCACGCCGGCATTGGCCGGGTGGTGGCCAGCTTGCAAGACCCCAACCCCTTGGTGGCCGGCCAGGGCTTTGCCCGCTTGCGGGCAGCGGGCATCCGCGTGGAGGTGGGGCCGGGCGCACAGGCCGCACGCGAGCTCAACCTGGGGTTTTTCAGCCGCATGCAGCGCGGCCTGCCCTGGGTGCGCTTAAAAGCCGCCGCCTCGCTGGACGGCACCACCGCCCTGGGCAACGGCCAAAGCCAATGGATCACCTCGCCCGAGGCCCGCGCCGACGGCCACGCCTGGCGGGCCAGGGCCTGTGCGGTGCTCACCGGCATAGGCACGGTGCTGGCCGACGACCCCAGCCTGGATGTGCGCTTGGTGGACACGCCGCGCCAGCCGGTACGGGTGGTGGTGGACAGCGGCTTGCAAACCCCGCCTTCGGCCCGGCTGTTCAAAGCCGCCAGCCCCGTCTGGATTTACACCGCCAGCGAAGATGCGGCGCGCTCCCAGGCCCTGCAAGACGCGGGCGCCCACATCACCTGCCTGCCCGACGCCCAAGGCAAGGTGGACCTGGCCGCCATGCTGCGCGATCTGGCCCAGCGCGAGATCAATGAGGTGCACTTAGAAGCAGGCAGCAAGCTGCACGCCTCCTTCATGCGCACAGGCCTGGTCGATGAATTGCTGGTCTACCTGGCCCCGCGCCTTTTAGGCCCTGGCCAGGGGCTGCTGGCCCTGCCTGCGCTTGAGTCTTTGGACCAAGGCACGGCGCTGGACTTCATCAGCTGCGAGCGCATAGGCCCTGACCTGCGCATCATCGCGCGGGTGCAGGGACGGGACTTGTTTTAAGCCATCTGAGGGACTTGACGGCCTGGCCCGGCCAAGCGGGGCAAATCCCTGCGAAAATACACGGATGTTTACCGGCATCATCACAGGCGTGGGGCGCATCGTCGCCATCGCCCCCCTAGGCAGCTCCTTGGACCATGGCAAGCGATTGCGCATACAGACCCCCCCGTCTTACCTGGACGATGTGGGCCTGGGCGACAGCATTGCGCTGAACGGGGCCTGCATGACAGTGACCTCGCTCAACCCCGAGGACCCGAGTTTTACCATCGACATTTCCGCCGAGTCCCTGGCCAAAACCGCCGGTTTGGACCAGGCCGGCGCCATCAACCTTGAAAAAGCCCTGCGCGCCCACGACCGTTTGGGCGGCCACATCGTCTCCGGCCATGTGGACGGGTTGGGCACGGTGACCTATTTCGCGCCCGTGGGCGAGAGCTGGGAGCTGCGCATCCACGCGCCGCGCGAGTTGGCCAAGTACCTGGCCTACAAAGGCTCCATCACCGTCAACGGCGTCAGCCTGACCGTCAACCGCGTGCTGGACGTGGACGCCTCGCACGCTCAGGGCGCGGGTTGCGAGATCAGCATCAACATCATTCCCCACACGGTGGACCACACCGCTTTGGGCACCCTCCAGGCCGCTTCGCCGGTCAACCTCGAGATCGACCTGATCGCCCGCTACGTCGAGCGCATGCTCCAAGACAGCACACTCCCAAGGACCGCATGAACGCCGCCGCCCCCCTGCCACCCGTGGCCATTTCCCCCGTGCAAGAGATCGTGGCCGAGATGGCCGCCGGCCGCATGGTCATCTTGATTGACGAAGAAGACCGTGAAAACGAGGGCGATTTGGTGCTGGCCGCCGACCACGTCACGCCCGAGGCCATCAATTTCATGGCGCGCTTTGGCCGTGGCCTGATTTGCCTGACGCTCACCCGCGAGCGCTGCGAGCTGCTGCAACTGCCGCCCATGGTCAGCCGCAACGGCACCAAGCATTCCACCGCTTTCACGGTCTCCATTGAGGCGGCCGAAGGCGTGACCACCGGCATCTCGGCGGCCGACCGCGCCCGCACCGTGCAAGCGGCCGTGGCCCGCCAGGCCCAGGCCAGCGACTTGGTGCAGCCCGGTCATATTTTTCCGCTGCAAGCGGTCGATGGTGGCGTGCTCATGCGCGCCGGCCACACCGAAGCGGGTTGCGACCTGGCGGCCATGGCCAGCTGCTCGCCCGCCGCCGTGATTTGCGAGATCATGAAGGACGACGGCACCATGGCCCGCTTGCCCGACCTGCTGGTGTTTGCCGCCGAGCATGGCCTGAAAATTGGCACCATCGCCGACCTCATTGAGCACCGCAGCCGCCATGAATCCCTCATTGAGCGCCTGGGCAGCCGGCCCATGCAAACCCAATGGGGCGAGTTCACCGCCCACGCCTTTCGTGACCGGCCCAGCGGCAGCTTGCACCTGGCCCTGGTCAAGGGCAGCTGGCGCCCTGAAGAAGCTGTGCCCGCCCGCGTGCACGAGCCCTTGTCGCTCTTTGATGCCCTGGAAACCGGGCGCGCCATGCACTCCTGGAGCTTGGACGAGGCGCTGGCCCATATCCACAAAGAAGGGCGGGGGGTGGCCGTGCTGCTCAACTGCGGCGAGAGTGCCGAGCAACTGCTGGCCCAGTTTGAAGGCCGGGCCACCGCCAGCCAAGCGCCCGCACGCGGCCGCATGGACTTGCGCACCTACGGCATAGGCACACAAATTTTGCTGCAAAGCGGCGTGCGCAAAATGCAGCTCATGGGCAACCCACGGCGCATGCCCAGCATGGCCGGCTTTGGCCTGGAAATCACGGGCTACCTCAGCAAAATCGCAGCGCCTGCGTCCACCTGAACAGAAACAAACCATGCAAGCAGCAAATCAAGGTCAGGGCCCCGAGCTCAAGGGCCACGGCCTGAACATCGGCATTGTGCAAGCGCGCTTCAACGAGGACGTGACCGACGCCCTGGCCCAGGCCTGCACCGCCGAGCTGCACGCCCTGGGCGTGCGCGAGATCACCCACATCCAAGTCCCGGGCGCGCTGGAAGTGGCACTGGCCCTGCAAGCCCTGGCCGAGCGCGACGAATTCGACGCCCTGATTGCGCTGGGCTGCATCATTCGTGGCGAGACCTACCACTTTGAGCTGGTGGCCAACGAAAGCGGCGCCGCCGTCACCCGCATTGGCCTGGACTACAGCTTGCCGATTGCCAATGCCATCCTGACCACCGAAGACATGGCCCAAGCCGTGGCCCGCCAGCACGACAAAGGCCGCGACGCCGCGCGCGTGGCGGTCGAGTTGGCCCTGCTGCTCGAAAGCCTGAATTGAGCACCTCCCCTGCGCCACAAAAACGCCCGCCTCAAAGCCGCACCGGCCTGACCGACACCGGTGTGCGCAAGGCGGCCGACAAGTCCGGCCGCACCCGCGCCCGCGAGTTCGCCCTGCAAGCGCTCTACCAGCACCTGGTGGGTGGCAACGAGGCGGGCGACATTGACACGTTCACCCGCGACTTGATTGGTTTTCACAAGGCCGATGCCGTGCACTTTGATGCGCTGCTCCACGGCTGCCTGGAATCGGCCGAGGCGCTGGACGCGCTGATCACGCCGCACCTGGACCGCAAAATGGCCGAAATCTCGCCGGTGGAGCACGCCGTGCTGTGGATAGGCGCCTACGAGTTCAAAAACTGCCTGGACGTGCCCTGGCGCGTGGTCATCAACGAATGCATTGAGCTGGCCAAAGCCTTTGGCGGCACCGACGGCCACAAGTGGGTCAACGGCGTGCTCAACCAGCTGGCGCCACAGCTGCGCGAGCACGAGGTGGCGCGCGACAAGGCGCGCTGAAGTTGCAAGCCATGCCTCATCAGCCCCTTCGAGTGGCCGCCCGTGCCCAGGCCATGGAGCCCTTTTATGTGATGGAGCTGGCCAAGGCGGCCTCGGCGCTGAGCGCGCTCACGCCAGAGCAGCCGCCCATGGTTTACCTCAACATTGGCGAGCCCGACTTCACCGCCCCGCCCTTGGTGCAAGAGGCCGCAGCCCGCGCCCTGCGCGAGGGCCGCACCAGCTACACGCCCGCGCTGGGCCTGATGCCGCTGCGCGAAAAAATCAGCCAGTGGTACCTGGACCGCTTTGGCGCCCAAGTGCCCGCCTCCCGCATTGTGGTCACGGCAGGCGCCTCGGCCGCGCTGCAGCTGGCCTGCCTGGCGCTCATAGAGGCGGGCGACGAGGTGCTGATGCCCGACCCCAGCTACCCCTGCAACCGCCACTTTGTGGGCAGCGCCGAGGGCCGCGCCGTGCTGCTGCCCACCACACCCGAGCAGCGCTTTCAGCTCTCGGCCGACGCGGTGGAGGCCGCCTGGGGCCCTCGCACCCGTGGCGTGCTGCTGGCCTCGCCCTCCAACCCCACGGGCACCTCCATCGCGCCCGACCAGCTGCGGCGCCTGCACACCTTGGTGCACGAACGCGGCGGCGTCACCCTGATTGACGAGATTTACTTAGGCCTGAGCCACGAGGCTGAATTTGGCCAGACCGCCTTGGCCCTGCCCGATGAGCTGCAGCACAGCCTGGTGAGCATCAACAGTTTCAGCAAGTACTTCAACATGACCGGCTGGCGCCTGGGCTGGCTGGTCTTGCCGCCCGCGCTGGTGCCTGTGGTGGAAAAGCTCGCCCAACACCTCTACATTTGCCCCAGCAGCGTGGCCCAGCATGCGGCGCTGGCGTGTTTTGAGCCCGAGAGCCTGGCCGAGTATGAAAAGCGCCGGGCCGAGTTCAAGGCCAGGCGCGACTACTTCATTCCCGAGCTCCAGCGCTTGGGCTTGGAGGTGCCCGTGGTGCCCGATGGTGCGTTTTACGCCTACGCCGACGCCAGCCAAGCCATTGCCAAACTGGGCCTGCACCCTGGCCGCGCCGACGGCACAGGCGGCAGCTGGGACCTGGCGTTTGAGCTCATGCAACGCGCCCGCGTGGTGCTCACACCTGGCCGAGATTTTGGCCAGGCCCAGCCGCAGCGCTACCTGCGCTTTTCCACGGCCAGCGCCATGTCGCAGCTGCAAGAGGCCATCACCCGCCTGGAGGCCGTGCTTGGCTGAGTTCAGCTGGCCCGTGCGGATTTACTGGGAGGACACCGATGCCGGTGGCATCGTGTTCTACGCCAACTACCTCAAGTTTTTTGAGCGCGCCCGCACCGAGTGGCTGCGCTCGCTGGGCGTGGCCCAGCACGCGCTGCGCGAGCGCACAGGCGGCATGTTTGTGGTCAGCGACACCCGCACCCGCCATTTGGCACCGGCCCGGCTCGACGACGAGCTCCAGGTCACGGCCGAGCTGGTGCACACTGGCCGCGCTGTGCTGGAGCTGCGCCAACAAGCTTTCAGAGGAGCTGAGCGCACGCTCCTGTGCGAAGCGACAATACGCATTGCCTGGGTGGAGGCGCACAGCCTCAAGCCCAGCCGCATTCCCGCCACCCTTTTGCAGCGGCTCGCTGCGGTCGACACCTCCAAGCCATGAACCAGCAAGACCTGTCCATTGTTCAACTCCTGCTCCACGCCAGCTGGGTGGTGCAAGCCGTGGTGCTCATCTTGGTGGGCATGTCGGTGGCCAGCTGGACGGCCATTTTTCGCAAGCTGTTTTCACTCAAGAAAGTGGCCACGCTCAACGACGAGTTTGACCGCGAGTTTTGGTCGGGCACCAGCCTCAACGACTTGTACGCGGCGGCCGTGCAAAACGCCCGCACCAGCGGCCCCATGGAGCGCATTTTTGCCAGCGGCATGCGCGAGTACCAAAAACTGCGCGAGCGCCGCGTCACCGACTCGGGCGCCCTGCTCGACGGCGCACGCCGCGCCATGCGCGCGAGCTACCAGCGCGAGCTCGACGCGGTCGAATCCAAGCTGTCCTTCTTGGGCACCGTCGGCTCGGTCTCGCCCTATGTGGGTTTGTTTGGCACGGTCTGGGGCATCATGCACGCCTTCACCGGGTTGGCGGCGCTCGAGCAGGTGACGCTGGCCACTGTGGCCCCCGGCATTGCCGAGGCCCTGGTGGCCACGGCCATTGGCCTGTTTGCCGCCATCCCGGCGGTGATTGCTTACAACCGCTTCGCCCACGACATAGACCGCGTGGCCAATCGGCTGGAAACCTTCATTGAAGAGTTCTCCAACATCTTGCAGCGCAACTTGGGCGCGCAAGCCCACTGACCATGCCCAGCATGTCCACCCGCCGCCGAGGCCGGCGCACCATCAACGAGATCAACATGGTCCCGTTCATCGACGTGATGCTGGTGCTGCTCATCATCTTCATGGTGACCGCGCCGCTGATCACGCCCAGCATGATCGCGCTGCCCAAAGTCGGGCAAGCCGCCTCCCAGCCGGTCAAACCCATCCAGGTGCTGATTGACAAAAGCGAGCGCATTGAAATCCGCACCAGCGGGCCAGCCCAAAGTGCCACGCTGGCCACCGTGGGCCAGACTGTCAAGCGCCTGCAACCCGCCGTGCCGCAAGGCGAGCAAAGCGCACCGGTGGTCATCAGTGCCGACAAGTCCATCAAGTACGAAACCGTGGTGAACGTGATGGATGCGCTCAACAAGGCGGGCGTCAGCCGCATTGCCCTGTCGGTGCAAACCGGCCGCTAAAGCCCCAGTGATGACCACCCAGGTGCCCCCCTTCATGCCCAGACCATGAACACGCACGCCCGCTTGGACCTGGCCCCTCCCGCTGAAGCGGGCTCGCGCACGGCCGTGGTCTTGTCGCTGCTGGCCCACCTGCTCCTGGGCGCCGCCCTGGCCTGGGGCGTGAACTGGACCCAGAGCGACCCGCAAGTGGCCTTCAGTGCCGAGCTGTGGTCGCCCAGCGTGCAAGCGGCAGCGCCCGCCGCAGTGACTCCCCCGCCGCCGCCGCCGCCTCCCCCAGCTGTCAAGCGGGCACCGCCCCCCCCGGCCCCCCCCCCCGAGGCGCGGCCACCGCAGCCCCAGGCCGACATTGCCCTGGAGCGCGAGAAAAAGCGCAAGCTCGAACAAGAGCGCAAAAAAGCCGACGCGCTCAAGGAAAAGGCCGAGAAAGAAAAAGCCGAAAAAGACAAGGCTGAAAAAGACAAGCTGGCCAAAGAAAAGGCCGACAAAGCCCGCAAAGACGAGGAAGCCCGCAAGCTCAAAGACAAAGAGCGTGAACTGGCCAAGGCCAAAGAAGAAGCACGCAAAGAAGAGGCAGCGCAAGCCGCCCAAGACAAGCTGCGCCAAGAGCAAGTGATGCAGCGCATTCAAGGCATGGCAGGCGCCACCGGCTCGCCAGACGCCAAAGGCACGGCGCTGCGCGCGTCGGCGCCCTCGGCCAGCTACGCAGGCAAGATCATCGAGCAAATCAAAAACAACACCAGCTTCACCGACGCCAACGTCGGCCATCCCTCGGTGGTGGTGCTGGTCAAAACCTCATCGAGCGGGCTGATTTTGAGCCGGCGCGTGGTCACCAGCAGCGGCAACAAGGCCTGGGACGAGGCGGTGCTGCGCGCCGTCGACAAAATGGCCAACGTGCCCCGCGACACCGACGGCCGCATCCCTGAAGTGCTGCTGCAAGACGGCTTAGAAATCAAAGTCACCTTGTAGGAGCTGGCCAACGATTGTTCGCCTGAGGTGATGCCCGTTGACCGGCACAATTCGCCAGCAGGCTGACTCCTGCACATTCAAGGTGTGGTGGGGACCCACCACTTACTCGTAAACAATGTGCGCCAAGCCTTTGTCGGCTTGCGCCATCCAGCTGCCCAAGGCCGCATCACTGGGGTAAAAGCGCGCGGCTTCGCCCAGTTGCACGT
>CANHKH010000077.1 GCA_947460165.1 Comamonadaceae bacterium | reverse complement strand
GCTGCTGGCCCCGGCCCACCTGTGGCTGATTGACGAGCCGCTGTCGGCCCTGGACCCGCTGCGCGCGCGCCTGGCCATGGCGGCTTTGACCGAGCAGGCCCGGCTGCGCCAAGCCACCTTGGTGGCCACGCTGCACCAGGTGGACATGGCGCTGGCGCACTTTCCCCGTGTGTGGGGCCTGCGCGATGGGCGCTGCGTGTTTGACCTGCCGGCAGACCAGGTCAGCCCCCAGCGCTTGGCTGATTTGTACGCCCAGCACGAGCACGAGCTGCACGGCACGCCCACCCCGCCGCTGCCCGAGCCAGCTCAGTCCGTGCCCGTGGTGATGCACTGCCGTTGAGGCTTGGCATGGCGCTCAGTTCTGCACCCCTGAACCTGCGGCCTGAGGCCACACAGGGCGGGCGTGTGCCTGTGCGCGACCCGGCCTTCTTGGCACGTCTGTTTTGGCTGAGCCTGGCCCTGGTGCTGCTTTGGCCCTTGGGTGTGGCCTGTGAGTTCAAGTTTTGGCTGCTCTGGGCGCCCGAGAGCCGGCAAGCCAGCGCCGACTTTTTGCGCGGCTTTTGGCCCCTGGCCCTGCAGCCTGAATTTGTCGACATGGTGCTGCGCGAAACCTGGCGCACCGTGGCCATGGCCACGGCCGGCATCACGCTGGCGCTCTTGCTGGCCGTCCCTTTGGCGCTGGCGGCCTCGCGGGTGTTGTCGCTGTCGGCCTTGTCCGGGCGCATGTCGCGTGGGCCGGCCTGGGTTCGCTGGACGGTGCGCAGCGCCTTGGTGGTGCTGCGCAGCATCCCCGAGCTGATTTGGGCACTGGTGTTTGTGCGCGTGGTGGGCTTGGGGCCCACCGCTGGCGTGCTGGCCATTGCGCTGACCTACGCGGGCATGCTGGGCAAGGTCTACGCTGAAATTTTGGAAAGCGGCGACAACCACGCCGCCCACACCTTGATGCGCAACGGCAGCGGCCGCTTGCAGGCTTTCATGTACGCCTTGCTGCCCAGCCACGCGGCCGAGCTGGCGTCCTACACCGTGTACCGCTGGGAATGCGCCGTGCGCTCCTCGGTGGTGCTGGGCTTTGTGGGGGCGGGCGGTCTGGGCCAGCAGTTGGACAACTCCATGAAGATGTTCAACGGCGGCGAGGTGGCCACGCTCTTGCTCGTTTTCATTGCCCTGGTGGCCTTGGCCGACCGCGTCAGCGCCTGGCTCAGAAAGGCCTTGGCATGAAGCCCGAGCCCACCTCGCCGGCCCAAGCTGGCCAGACCGGTCAAGACCGCTCTGAAGCGGCCAACTTGCCCTACAAATTGTCGCCACCGCTCTTTGATGCGCGCTGCCGCGCCTGCTGGTTCACGGCGGCCGTGCTGGCGCTGGTGGTGGCCAGCTTTGCCACTTTGGGGCTGGAGTGGCAGGCCTTGTTTTCGCTGGAGGCTGCGCGCAGCATGGCTCGCTTTGTGGGCGAGTTTTTCCCGCCCGATCTGTCACCGGTGTTTGTGCGCAAAGTGGCTTTGGCCGCCTGGGAAACCCTGGCCATGTCGGCTTTGGGCACGGTGATCGCGGCTGCCCTGGGCCTGGCCCTGGCTTTGCCCGCCAGCCGCCTGTCTGAACAAGACCCCAGCTGGCTGCGCACGCCCACGCGCATGGTGCTCAACGCCTTGCGCGCCATCCCCGAGCTGGCCTGGGCCGCTTTGCTGCTCATTTCAGCCGGTCTGGGCCCTTTTGCAGGCACCTTGGCCCTGGCCGTGCACACCACCGGCGTGCTGGGCCGCTTGTTTGCCGAGGCCATGGAAAACCTGCCCACAGGGCCGGGTGCCGCCTTGCGCACCCAGGGCGTGGGGCGCCTGCGGGTGTTCGCCTACGCCACCTTGCCCCAGGTGCTGCCCCAACTCATGAGCTACACGCTTTACCGCTGGGAAAACAACATACGCGCCGCTGCCGTGCTGGGGGTGGTGGGGGCAGGCGGGCTGGGGCAGATGCTGTCTTTCCACATGGGCTTGTTCCACATGGGCAAAACCGCCACCATCTTGGCCGCCATGTTGTTGATGGTGGCCCTGGTGGACCTGCTGAGCTTTTCAGCCCGCAAAGCGCTCACGCGCTGAGCCTGCACGCATTTGCCGCGCAGGCTTGGTGCGTGGAAAGAGGACCGTTTCCCGCCAAGCATCGCCGGCAGGCCAGCATCAAAAGCGCTTCAGCGCGCCAGCTGGTTGAGCTCCATGATGGGCAGCAGCACGGCCAACACAATCAGCATGACCACGCCGCCCATGGCCACAATCAGCAGTGGCTCGAGCAAGGTGGCGATGCGCAGGGCGCGGCGCTGGACTTCGGCGCTGAGCTGGGCGGCGGCGCGTTGCAGCATGTCGGGCAGGGTCCCGGTTTGCTCGCCCAGGCGCGTGAACATCACCAAAAGCGGCGGAAAGCGCTTGAAGCCGCTCAGCGCCGAGGCCAGGGGTGCACCCTCGCGCACCAGCACCAGGGCTTGCTCGGCGTCGGCGCGCATGGCGCGGTTGTTCAAGGTGTCGGCCGCCGCTTGCAAGGCCCTGAGCATGGGCACGCCGGCCGAGGTCAGCAGCGACAAGGTGGAGCCAAAGCGCGCGGCGTTGTAGCTGCGGGCCAGCCGCCCCAGCAGCGGCAAGGTGAGCCAGGCGGCGTCGGCCTGCAAGCGCAGCGCCGGGCGCTGGAGCGCCATGCGTGCAGCAATTGCCAGCAGACCCAGCACCACCAAGGCCAGCAGGCCGTGGCTGCGCACCACGCTGCTCAGCCACAGCATGGCCACGGTGAGGGGGGGCAGGGCGCGCTTGTTGCCTGAAAACACCTCGGCCACCTGCGGCACCACGTAGCCCAGCAAAAAGACCACGATGGCCAGCGCAATCAGGCTGACGATGCCCGGGTAGAGCGCCGCGCCCACCAGCTTGCTGCGCAGGGCCAGGGCGTCTTCCAGGTCTTGCGCCAGGCGTTCGAGCACCTCGCCCAAGGCACCGCCTTGCTCGCCGGCGGCAATCACGGCGCGGTAGGTGGCGTCAAATTCACTGGGAAACTGGGCCAGGGCTTTGCCAAAGCTGGCGCCCGCGTTGACCTCGGCACGCAGGGCCGAGAGCACGGCCTGTTGGCGCTCGTCTTCGGCTTCCTCGGCCAGCACCGTGAGGGCGCGCTCCAGCGGCAGGCCGGCCCGCACCAAGCCGGCCAATTGCCGGGTGTGGATGGCGAGTTTCAAGGCATTGAAGGCGCGAGGCGTCCACAGCTGGCGCTGCAGCAAGCCGGGCTTGGCCTGGTGGGCCGAGCCGCTGTCAACCACCTGCACACTCAAGGCCACCAGGCCCCGGCTGCGCAACTGGCTGCGGGCGCTGCGGGCGGTGTCGGCCTCGACCATGCCCCGGCTGGGGCGGCCTTCGGTGTCTACGGCATCGTAGGAGTAGGCGGGCATGGCTTGAGGCTTGGCCGATTCAGTCGCGCGTCACGCGCAGCAGCTCTTCTTCGGTGGTGATGCCGGCGGCCACCAAGCGGCGGCCGTCGTCGCGCATGAGCTGCATGCCGCCGGCCAGAGCCGCCTCGCGCAGCGCCGCTTCAGAGGAGCGCTCGTGCACCAGGCGGCGCAGGTCTTCATTGGCCGTGAGCATTTCAAAGACGCCGGTGCGGCCGCTGTAGCCCGATTGCGCGCAGTGCGCGCAGCCCTGGCCCTGGCAGTGCGTGCAGCGCTTGCGCACCAAGCGCTGGGCCAGCACGCCCAGCAGCGAGGAACTGAGCAAAAAGGGCTCTATGCCCATGTCGGTCAGCCGGGTGACGGCGCTTGCCGCGTCGTTGGTGTGCAGCGTGGCCAGCACCAGGTGGCCGGTGAGCGAGGCTTGGATGGCGATTTGCGCGGTTTCAAAGTCGCGGATCTCGCCAATCAAAATGATGTCCGGGTCTTGCCGCAAGATGGCGCGCAAGGCCTTGGCAAAGTCCAGGTCAATGCGGCTGTTGACCTGGGTTTGCCCCACGCCGGGCAGCTCGTATTCAATGGGGTCTTCCACCGTCATGATGTTGCTGCGCGCGGTGTCCAGCCGGCCCAGCGCGGCGTACAGCGTGGTGGTTTTGCCCGAGCCGGTGGGGCCGGTCACCAAAATCAGCCCGTGGGGCTGGCCAATGAGGCTGGCAAAGCGCTCTAGGGTGGCGCCTTGCATGCCCACGTCTTCCAGCGTCAGGCGGGCGCCGCTTTTGTCCAAGAGGCGCAGCACGGCGCGCTCGCCGTGGGCGCTGGGCAGCGTGGAGACACGCACATCCACCGCGCGCGTGCCTATGCGCAGCGAGATGCGACCGTCTTGCGGCAGGCGCTTTTCAGCAATGTCGAGTTCGGCCATGATTTTCAGGCGCGAGATCAGCGCGGCGTGCAGCGCTCGGTGGGGTTGGACCACCTCGCGCAGGGTGCCGTCCACCCGAAAGCGCACGCTGGAGTGGCGCTCAAAGGGCTCGATGTGAATGTCGCTGGCGCCGTCTCGCGCGGCCTGGGTGAGCAAGGCGTTGAGCATGCGGATGATGGGCGCGTCGTCGGCGGTCTCCAGCAGGTCTTCGACGGCGGGCAGCTCTTGCATCATGCGCGAGAGGTCCACATCGGACTGCAGCTCGCTGACCACCGCCGCCGCGCTGGACTCGCCTTGCGCATAAGCGGCGCTGATGCGCTGCACCAGCTCGGCCGTGGGCAGGGTGTGCAGCTGCAAGGCTTGGGCGCTGGCGTGTACGCGCAGCAACTCGCCCAGGGCTTGGCGGTCAGAGCCCTCGCTGAGCCACAGGGTCAACTGGCCCGCGTCCTCGGCCAGCAAGAGCTGGTGGCTGCGGGCAAAGGCGTAGGGCAGCAGGTGGCGCATGGCGTTAGCGTGGCGCTGGCGGCGTGGCCAGGGATGGTGCAGGCTTGAGCATGGGCGCCATGATCAATGGCCTGCCGTTTTGGCCTGCGGGCTGGGCGCCGGGCGCGGCAGAGGGCATTTGCGGCACGTCATTGATGGGCAGGTTTTGGCTGGCTGCGGGCAGCGACTGCTCTTGCAAGCCGCGCATCATGTCGTAGCGGTCCATGGACAAGGTGTTGCTGGCCTGCGTATCACGCACGATCACGGGCCTGAGAAACACCATGAGGTTGGACTTTTTGCGGCTCCTGGCCTCGCTCTTGAAAAGGTTGCCAAAAAAGGGCACATCGCCCAGCCCAGGGATTTTGTCTTGGTTGCCTGCGTACTCGTCTTGCAGCAGGCCGCCCAGCACCACGATGGCACCGTCTTCGACCAGCACGCTCGATTCAATCGAGCGCTTGTTGGTGGTCACGCCGCTGGCGTTGCCAGAGGTGGACTTGTCCACGTTGGAGACCTCTTGAAAAATTTGCAGCTTGACCGTGCCGTTTTCATTGATTTGCGGCTTGACGCGCAGGGTCAGGCCCACGTCGCGGCGCTCAATGGTTTGAAAGGGGTTGACCGTGCCTGTGCCGGAGTTGCTGTTGGAATACTGGCCGGTGACAAAGGGCACGTTTTGGCCAATCACGATCTTGGCCTCTTCGTTGTCCAGGGTCAGCAAGTTGGGCGTGGACAGCACATTGGCGTCGCCAGAGGACTGCAAAAAGCGCGCCAAAAAGCCCAGGTTGTAGACCCCGTTGGTGCGGTTGAACAGGCCAAAATTCAGGCCCACCCCAGGCACCACGCTGCCCGCGCCGCGCGCCAAGTTGATGATGTTGTTGCTGGCCCCGCCGGTGTTGAAGTTGGTGCCGGCCGCGCCAATCACGCCGTCGCCCTTGCCGCCCAGCAAACCTTGCCATTGCGCGCCAAATTCGGCGGCTTTTTCGGCGTTGACCTCCACGATCAGGCTTTCCACAAAGACCTGGGCGCGCCTGGCGTCCAGCAGGTCGATGACGGCACGCAGCTGGCGGTATTGCGGCTCGGGTGCGGTGATGATGAGCGCGTTGGTGGCCACATCGGCCTGGATTTGCCCGCCCGTGGAAGGCGCTTGGCTGCCCGATGCAGCCGTGCCTGTGCTGCTGGGGGGCGTTGGGCTGGTGGGCGTGGTGTTGCCGCCACCACTGCGGCCATCGCCTGCGGCCATGGCCGCGCGCAAGGTGGCGGCCAGCTTGGTGGCGTCGGCATTGCGCAAATACACCACATGGATGTTGCCCTGAGGCTGGGCGTTGCTGCCCGGCTGGTCCAGGCGCTGCACCAGGCTGCGTGCCAGCGCGGCGCGCGCCGGGTTGGCGGCCCGCACAATCACGGCGTTGGAGCGGGGTTCGGCCAGCAGCACGGTGCGAAAGCCGGTGTCGGTCTGGCCTTGGCCAGCGGCGGGCGCCGAGGCTTGTGACTCCAGCAGGCGGTTGAGCAGCGGCACCACGTCGGAGGCAATGGCGTGCTGGAGCACGATGACATCGAGGTCGCTGGCGTTGGGCACATCGAGCACGGCAATGATGCGGCCCACCCGCTGCAAGTTGTCGCTGTAGTCGGTGACCACCAGCGAGTTGTTGCCAGGGTTGACGTTGATGGTGTTGTTTGGGCTGATCAGTGGCCTGAGCACGGGCACCAAGTTGTTGGCGGTTTCGTGGTTGAGCCTGAAGATTTGCGTGGCAATTTGGTTGCCCGGACCGCTGGGCACGCTGTCGCTGACGGCCCCGCCTTGGAGCTTGGCTTCGGCCTCGGGCACCACTTTGTACAGCCCCGAGGTTTCCACCACCGCAAAGCCTTGCAGGCGCAGCGCGCCCAAGAATTGGTTGTAGGCGCTGAGCTTGCTCACGGGCTTGTCGGTGTTCAGGCTGACCGTGCCTTTGACGCGGGGGTCGACCACCACGCTGCGGTTGGTGATCATGGCCATGGCCCGGGCCACCTCGCTGATTTCGGCGTTGTTAAAGCTCAGGGTCACCAGGTCGCTAGGGCGTTCTGCGGCGGGTTTGGCTGCGGGTGCTGCTTTGGCTGCGGGGGGTCTGGTTTGCGCCCAGGAGACGCCTGTGACCCACACTGTAAAAGCCACCAGGGGCAGCAAATGAAATCGGTTCATGACTTAGCCCAAAGAGATGAGGGTGCGTGCGCCATCGCGCTTGCCGACGATATTGAGAAAGTTGGCCAAGGCGTCTTCGCGGCCCGGTGCGGCGCGGGCCTCGCCCCGAAACTGCAGGCCCTGCGGCCGCCATTGGCCCTGGCCGCTGAGCAGCAGGTCGCCGCGCAAGGTGCTCAGGTTGAGCGCGGGTTGCTCGCCACCGACGAGCTTCACTTGGTAGCTGCCCATGGGCTGCAGGGTCGACAGGGCCGAGCTCAGGTCTTGCAACTCCAAGGCGGCCGAGCCCGACAGGTGCAGGCGCTGGCCGCGCCAGCCCAGCGCCAAGCCTTGGGTTTGCAAGGCCATGCGGCCTGCAGGCTGCAAGGTATTCCATGGCGTGCCCAGGCCAATCAGCACCTCGGCCGGCCAGTGCGAGCTGGCGTCGTCGAGCTTCAGGGCGGGGCCGCCGTCAGTCCAGCCCAGCGTCAGCCGCAGGGGCTGGGGCGTGCAGCAGTCGGCCCGCAGCACCAGGCTGACGCCGCTCCAGCTGGGTTGGAGCTGCCAATGCAGGCGCGGGGCCAGCACGGCGCGGTCTGCGCTGCCTGCGCCGCCCACCAGCCACAGCCGGGCCGAGCCGCTCCACAGCGTGCCGCGTGGAGATTCAAGCTGCACCACTTGGCTGTGCGCGACCGCTGCAGCCAGCCAGCGCGCCGGGGCAAACCAGGCCAGGCCCAGCAGCAGGCCCAGCACGGCGGCGGTGGTGGCCAGCGCCCAGCCAGAAGCTTGGCGGGCAGCCGGCATGGCGCGGCCTGGCAAGGCGCGTGTGCGAAGAGGCCCCCGGCTCATGGCTTGGTCACCGAGAGCTGGCCTTGCCACAGGCCTTCTTCGTTCAGCTTCAAACTGGCCTGGCTCAGCTGCAGCTGCCACAGCGGCCCCACATCGCTCAGCCAGCGTGCCAGCGCTTGGGGCGTGCAGTTTTTGAGCTTCACGGTGGCGGTGTTGCCCGCCCACACCAGCTCGCTGGCGCCCAAGCTGCGGGTGGCCGTTGCCAGGCCTTCTCGCCATTGCTCAGGTGCTTTGAGGGTTTGGTTTTTCAGGGCTTCGGCCTGGTTGCGCAAGTCCAGCATGCGCTGCATTTGGGTGTCCAGGCGCAGGTGTTGGGCCGGTGCTTGGCGCCACAGCTGCAACGCTGGCCAGAGCACTTGGCTCCACAGCAGGAACAGCACCAGCACCCCCAAAGCGGCGCTCAGGCCCATGCGCTCGCGTGGCTGCAAGCCGGCCCAGCGCTGACGCACCGCCTGCATGGCTGGCCCAGTGTTGGCGCGGCTCATCGGGCAACGCCTTCGGTGGCGGGCCGCATCACCCAGCGCTCGCCCGCCGCATCGAGCCTGAAGCCTTGTTGGCTCAAGCGGCCCTTCCAGTCGCCGCTGTTGGGGGGCTGCCAGCCGCTCAGGCTGAGCTCGCCGGGTTTGTAGTCCAGGCCTTTGGGCACCGTGCCCGCCACGCTGGCCAAGGCCGCCAACATGCGGGTGAGGTCGGCGGTGGTGGCTTGGCCGCGGCTTTGGGCCAGCAAAGCGGTTTCACGCTCCATTT
This sequence comes from Comamonadaceae bacterium, assembly GCA_947460165.1. GTDB lineage: Bacteria > Pseudomonadota > Gammaproteobacteria > Burkholderiales > Burkholderiaceae_C > Polaromonas. Next base: position 1,547 of record CANHKH010000077.1, on the reverse strand, counting down.
GCAGCACCGGATCGATCACCAGTTTGACGTGGGTGAAGGTGCTGGTCAGCACATGGGCCACGGCTTGCTCGCGTTGGGCGATTGCACGTTTTTCTTGCCAGGCCCAGGCCTGCAGCCCCAGCACCTGCAGTGCCAGCAAGGCCAGCACGCCAGCGCGCACCGGGCGCCAGGCCGCATCATGGAGCCAGTGGCTGGCGCGGCGCCCCAGCCGCTGGTGCCAGCTGCTGCGCGAGGCCAGGTCAAACTGCGCCAGGTTCCAGGCCGAGTTGGCCGCGTCGCGCAGCACTTGGCCGGCCGTCAGCAGCGGGGCTTCGCGCTCGCTCAGCGCGCGCGCTGCCCCCGCCAAGGCCGGCTCGCAAGAAAGCGTGGCCTGCTGCGCCATCAGTCCGCGCCACTGCTTTAAGCTGGCTTGCTCGGCTGCCAGCGGCAGGCATTGCACTTGCTCAGGCGTGCAGTGCACCAGCCAGCCTTGCTGGGGCTGGCCTTGCAGGTGCAGGCGCTCAGGGCCGGGTTCAAATTCAGGGACGATGCGCGCCACCCGGTGGCCGCTGCGCTCCAGGGCCTGCAGGGCCTGGGTCAGCCAGGCTTTGTCGCACACAGCCACCAGCACTTCTTGCCCGGCCTGGGCCGCCGGCGCCATGGCCAGGTGGACTTGCGCCGCGTCGGCCAGCAGGCGCTCTTCCAACAGGCTGTCCAGCGCGGCGCGCCAGCGGTTGGCCGCCAGCTTGGGCAAACTCACGCGGTGCCAAGACAGCAAGGGCGCAGGCACGGCCACGACGAGTTCTTTGGCCTGGGGAATGTCCTGGGCTTGGGCCCAGTGTTCAAGCCCCGGCGCCGAGGCGGTGGTCTCCAGCCGCGCCCCCACCCATGCAGCTTGGGCTGCCCAAGGTGGACGGACAATGAAGGAGGTCATAGAGGACGGCTAACTCTGCGGTGGGGCGATTGTACGGAGCCGCATGACGCCCATAAGTCAGCCCCTACAGGGGACGGTTGACTTGGCTTGATTTAATTTTTCAGTCAGATTTGCGGCGGCCTGCCTGCCCAGCAGGCCGCTGGTGCTGGCTCTGGGCCAGGCCCTGAGCCTCACTGGCGCTGCAGGGTCACAAAGCTGTACGGCAGGCCCTGGGCCGACACGCCGGGCAGGCGGGCTGTTTCGCGCCAGCCTGCGCCCAACTCGGGGGCCCAGGCGTCACCCTCGTAGGCGCGGTCAATTTCGGTCAGTTCAATGCGCTGGGCCAGGGGCTGGGCCTGTGCGTAGATTTGCGCGCCGCCCATGACCCAAATTTCTTGGGCATCACCGCACAGGGCCAGGGCCTGGGCCAAATCAGCCGCGCGCTCGGCGCCGGCTTGGGCCCAGTCGGCTTGGCGCGTGAGCACCACGTTGCGCCTGCCAGGCAGGGGCCTGAAACGGGGGGGCAAAGAGTCCCAGGTTTTGCGGCCCATGACCACCGGCCAGCCTTGGGTGAGCTGGCGAAAGCGCGCCAGGTCTTCAGGCAGGTGCCAGGGCATGGCGTTGTCTTTGCCAATCACGCCGTTGGACGCGCGGG
>CANHKH010000076.1 GCA_947460165.1 Comamonadaceae bacterium | reverse complement strand
TGGTGGGTTCTCTTGGCACCCTTTTTTTGCCGCTGTGGGTGGGGGGTGGGGGGGGGGGGGGCGCGAGGCCTGGCACCCACGTTCCCTCCTGCGTGCCCCCACCCCAACCCTCCCCCAGAGGGGGAGGGAGAAATTCAGGGGGACTCATCTTACGGTCACAGCGCACGGCGCACCTCTTCTATAAACGAAGGCGCAGGCAAGGCTTGAGCATCACCCTCCACCGGCCACTGGCCCAAGGCCGTGATCTGCCCAGGCGACACGCCCACCAGCACCTCGTGCGCGCCCACGCGCACCAAGGCTATTTTTTGCCTAGGGCCCACGCTGTGGCTCTCCAGCACCTGCAGGCGCCTGGCGCCAGGCTGGCCGGGGCGGCTTTGCAACTGCAAGCGCTTGAGGCCCCACAGCACCGCGCCGAGCAGGCCAAAGACCAGCACCAAGCTGCCCATCATGCGCAAAGCATCCATGTTCATGGTGCCTGGGATTAAAGGTTTTTCATGCGTTCAGACGCCGGTACCACGCGCGTCAGGCGTATGCCGTAGCGGTCGTTGACCAGCACCACCTCGCCCTGGGCCACCACGGTCTTGTTGACCAGCAGGTCCAGCGGCTCGCCGGCGATGTGGTCGAGCTCGACCACGCTGCCTTGGGTCAGGCGCATCAGATCGCGGATTTTGATCATCGCGCGTCCCACCTCCACCGACAGCGTGACCGAGATGTTTTGCAGCACCTCGGGGTTGATTTGCGCGTCGGCGGCAGTGTTTTGGGGGGTGTCGGTCATGGCGATAAGTCCTGAAAATTCATTGCAAGCCAGGGATCACGGCTTGCTCGATCTGCACAGCGGTTTGGCTGCCCAGCTGGCCAACCTGCACGTCAAAGGCCGGCACGTCGTTGATCAGCATGCGGGCCAAATCCGGTTTCTTGAAAAACAGCACGTCACCCGCCTGCAAAGACTCGATGTCGCCCAGGCTGGAGTTCACCTCGCCCAGCAACACGCGGGCCTCGACGCTGGCGTTGTTGACGGCGTCGCCTAAGTCGGTGCGCCACTGGTTGTCGGACTCTTCGTTGCCGTCGCCGGTTTGCACCCGGCTGCGCAGCAAGTCGCGCACCGGCTTGAGCGTGGAGTAGGGGTAGACCAGGTCGATAAAGCCCTGGGTGCTGGGGCCGGCATCGACTTCAAAACGGGTGAGGATGACCAAGTCGTTTTCGTCGGCAATTTGCGCGAACTGCGGGTTGATCTCCGAGCTCACCAGCTCAAAGTCCAGGTCCATGATGGGCGACCAGGCGTCTTTGAGCGAGCGGAAAAACACGTCCAGCGTCATGCGGATAATGCGCGTCTCGGTGGGCGTGAACAAGCGCGTGGGCGGCAACTGGCCCACGCCGCGGCCAAAGCCACCAAAAAAACTGTCCAACGAGCTGAACACCACCACCGGATCGATCACCACAATGGAGTAGCCGCGCAGCGGGCTCATGCGCACCATGTTCACCGACAGCGGCGCCTGCAGTTGCTTGAGGTAGTCACCGAAACGGGAAATTTGCACCCGGTTGGGCGTGATGCGGGGCGACGAGCGCAGCATCTCCAGCAAACCCAGGCGGAACTGGCGCACAAAGCGCTCGTTGATCATGTCCACCGAGGCCACGTTCACGCCCAGGCTGGAGTCTTCGCTGGCCAGGTCGTGCTTGCGCACGCGCATGGTGGTGTTGTAGCCGGTGTCGACGGGAATGCGACCGTCGCTGATGCCCTCGGCCAAGGCCGACAGCTCTTCCGGACTCAACAGTTGATCAAGCATGGGGAGGTGCGAAAAAGGTCACTGAACGATGAAGGAGGTGAAGAAGATTTCTTCCACGCCACCAAAGTCTTCAAAGCTTTCGAGCTTGGTGTTCATGGCGTCGCGCAGTTTGCGGCCCAGGTCCACCCGGAACTCGGGCTTGGCAAGCTCGGCCTCGGTGGTCTGGCGCAGCACGTCCATCATCACCGAGCGCAGGGCGAACTCGTGCTTTTTGAGGTTGTCGACCACACGCTTGTCGTAGCGCGTCATGGCCGCCACCTGCAGCGACATGACCTTTTTGGAACCCATCAGGTTGACCAAAAATTCGCGCTCCATTTGGTGGTAAGTGAAGTCAAATTTTTGGGCGTCTGGGGATTTTTTGGCTTGGAGCACGGGCTTGCCGTCTTTGTCCAGCTCGGGCTTGCCGCCTTTCCCCTCTTTACCGCCAGAGGCGGGCGCCGATTCAAGGCCCAGCTGTATGCGCTCTTCGGCCGTCAAGGTGGGCGGCTTGGGCTTGAAAAAGCCGGCCGCAAACAAGGTGCCCACCATGGTGCCGGCAATCAGCACGAGCAAAGCCACCACACCCAGGATGATTTTGATCAGCCCGGACTTGGACTTTTTGACCGGTTCTTCGTCGGTCGCTGCTGCTGCTTGTTCTGCCATGGTCTTACCTTTTGCGGGTCAATTCGTTGGTGGGCACGGCCGTCAGGCCATCAGGTCCCAGTCGCTGCTCGGCACGCGGGGCCGGGCGCTCAAGCCCTGGGTGGCGGTGGCGCCCTCTTCGCTGGGGCGGCCTCCGCGCTCAGGCTGACCTTGACGCCCAGGTGTCGGATTTCCGCCAGATTGGCGCTGTGATTCCCCCTGTACCCAGACATTAGCAACTGCCGTGCCTGATTGCGCCAGGGTCTCGCGCAGCCGCGGCAGGCTTTGCGTGATCAAGTCGCGGGTGAGTTGGTTATCACTGCGGAACAGGGCGTCCAGCCCACCGGCGCGCATGTCCAGTTCCATGTCAATGCGACCCAGTTTGGCTGGGTCCATTTGCAGGTGAACCTTCCACTCGCCGCGCTCAATTTGGGCTTGCAAGCGCTCGCCCAGGGCCCGGCCCAGGCGCTGGGCCAGTTGCTCATACTGGGCCACCCGTTCAGCGGCGGTGCTGGCCGGCGCGTTCAGCTCGGCCGAGCCAGCCGCCTGGCTGCGCAAAGCCTCGCTGGCCGGGCTGGCATGGGCATGCGGGGTCCAGGACTCGGCGGCGCTCAAAGCGTCGCTGGCGGCCCATTCTGGCCCCAGACCCAAGACCAAGGTCTCCAGCTCGCCCCCAGGCTGCGCGCTGATCTGCTTCCACATGGCCTGCTCGCCCGTGCCGGCCATGGCGGCCAGGCGCTGGGTGATGGCTTGAGTCGGCTGCAGCCGCAGGCGCAAGCTGTCTTGCATCATTTGCCGGGCACCCGGGGTGGCGGCGGCAAGCGCTGCGGCGCGCACGGTGGGGTCCTCGCTGTCTGCCCCGGCGGCGACCAAGGCGGTGGCGTCTGCAGGCGCTGGCGCGGCCAAGCCCCCGGCTGGGCGGGAGATGCGCGCGCCAGGCAGCGTCAAGTGCACAGGTGTGGCATCCGTCAACTCGGCGACCATGACCGCCTGCTCAGCCGCAGGCAGGTTCACGGCCAAGGCCACGGCCGGGCTGACCGGTGCAGTGGCACCTGCCAATTTTAATGCCTCATGGGCCAGTTGGCGCGCAGCCACCGCCAGCATGGGACTGGCAACAGCACTGGCCACAATGGCCTGGCCCCATTCAGGCACTGGCTGCAAGCCCTGGGGGGCGTTGCTCAGCGACACCGCCTGCATGGCCACAGGCTGCAGGGCCATGTGCTCGGACATGCTCAGCGCCTCCTGCAGCGGGGACTGGGCCACCAAGGCCATGGGCACAGCCTCGGTGGGCACAGCTTCAGTGGGCACAGCTTCAGTGGGCACAGTCTCAGTGAGCACAGCCGCAGTAAAGACCGCCGTGTTGGGCACAGCCGCCGTGACCACCGCCGTGGGCACCGCAAGCGCGTGGACCTGCTCCGCCAAAGGAAGAGCCAGGGCCTGGGCCTGGACCTGGACCACATCGGCTTGCAAGGTGGCAAGCGCAGGCGCAAACAAAGTGCCGAGGGTGCTGTCGTCCAGCCCCTGGCTGCGGGCAAAAGCGAGCAAGCTGGCGTTGTCGGGCAAGGGGCCATCGACCGTGATCAGGTTCAGGTGGGGGCTCAAGGCCAGGGATTGCAAGCCAGGCTCGTTGGCGGCGGCAAGGTCTTGCCGCCCGGCGGGCTCCATCAGGTGCTTGAACAAATTGGCAAAGTCCGCGCCCCGCACCGGCTCGCTGCCAGAAGCGGGCAATGCCAGAGTGCCATTGGGCGTGCTGAGGGGGCTGGTGGCCAGGGAGATAGAAGGTGAATCCATAGTTTGGTCAAGCAGGTGGCGTGGTTCTCACAAAGGAATAAAGCTTCTGCACATCCCAGCACGGTCAGGTGCTGGGCAGTGAACTTACGAAGTACTTCGCCAAGGATTAGCAAAAACCGTGACCGGTCGACTTTTGCCACCGCCTGGGTTCAGGCTGGCCTGTCGGTTATGCATGGCACGGACTTTGCAGACTCCTCTTTCATTCCAGGTCTCATCCGCCTGAACCACCGCAAGACACCAATTTTTACAGATAAACCACGACATGAGCAGCTTGACCCTGTCAAACCTTCGACAGAACCTCAGTCAGTTCAGCTTTAGCACGCTGGGCATCCCGGCGCTGGTGCTGCTGATCGTGGCCATGTTGGTGTTGCCGCTGCCAGCGTGGTTGCTGGACATTTTGTTCACCTTCAACATCGCCATCAGCCTGATGGTGGTGCTGATTGCCATCAACACCCGCAAACCGCTGGAGTTCTCGTCCTTCCCGTCGGTGCTGCTGTTTGCCACCATGCTGCGCCTGGCGCTGAACGTGGCGTCGACCCGGGTGATTTTGGTCAACGGCCATGAGGGTGAAGAAGCCGCCGGCCAAGTGATTGCGGCTTTTGGCCACTTTGTCATTGGCGGCAATTACCTGGTCGGATTTGTGATCTTTGTGATCTTGATGATCATCAACTTCATTGTGGTGACCAAAGGCGCGGGCCGGGTATCTGAGGTCAATGCGCGATTCACCTTGGACGCCATGCCCGGCAAGCAAATGTCGATTGACGCCGACCTGAACGCTGGCGTGATTGACCAAGAAACCGCCAAAAAGCGGCGCGAAGAGCTCTCGCAAGAATCTGACTTTTTCGGCTCCATGGACGGTGCCTCCAAGTTCGTCAGCGGTGACGCGATTGCCGGCATCTTGATTTTGGTCATCAATTTGATTGGCGGCTTGATTGTGGGCATGGTCCAGCACGACATGCCCGCGGCTGAAGCCGGCCGCGTGTACACCCTGCTGACCATTGGTGACGGCCTGGTGGCCCAGATTCCTGGTTTGTTCTTGTCGCTGGCGACCGCCATCATCGTGACCCGGGTGACCACCTCGGAGACCATGACCGAGCAAACCGGCTCGCAACTGGCCAACCCCTCGGCCCTCTTCATTTCGGCCAGTTTTTTGGCCTTCTTGGGCGTGGTGCCCGGCATGCCCCATTTGGTGTTTTTGAGCCTGGCTGCAGCGTCTGCGGCGCTGGGCTTCATGGTGCTCAAGCGCCAGTCAGAACCCGCCAAACCCGCCGCCGGCAGCCCCGAGGCCAATGCCGCGCCCGAGGCCCCCAAAGAGTTGGACTGGGACGATGTGGACCAGGTGGACCTGATTGGCCTGGAAATCGGCTACGGCCTGATCCCCTTGGTCAACCCCGACACCGGCGGCCAACTGATGGCGCGCGTCAAAGGTGTGCGCAAAAAACTCTCGGCCGAACTGGGCTTTTTGATCCAACCGGTGCGCATCCGCGACGCGCTCAATATTGACCCCGACAGCTACCACATCGTGCTCAAGGGCGTGGTGCGCGGCAAGGGTGAGGTCAAAGTGGGCCGCGAGATGGCCATCAACCCCGGCCAGGTCTACGGCACGCTCGAAGGCGTGGCCTGCCGCGAGCCCGCTTTCGGCCTGGAAGCCGTGTGGATTGACCCCTCTCAGCGCGACCATGCCCGCACCTTGGGCTTTACCGTGGTCGATGCCGCCACCGCCGTGGCCACGCACCTGAACAAGGTGCTGCGCGACAACGCGGCCGACCTGCTCAGCCACGACGAGGTGCAGCAGCTGCTGGACAAGCTGGCCGCACGTTCGCCCAAGCTGGTGGAAGACCTGGTGCCCGGCAAACTCCCCCTGGGCGTGATCACCCGCACCCTGCAAAACGTGTTGGCCGAAGGCGTGCCGCTGCGCGACATGCGCAGCATCACCGAGGCGCTGACCGAGTCGGCCAGCCGCACCCAAGACCCCGAGCTCTTGACCGCCATGATCCGCCCCAAGCTGGGCCGCATGATTGTGCAAGGCCTGCAAGACGACAAAGGCAGCCTGTCTGTCATCACTTTGGACCCGAATTTGGAGCAATTGCTGCACAACGTGCTGCAGCAAACACCGCAAGGCCAAGCCATGGTGCTCGAACCCGGTTTGGCCGAGCGCCTGTTTGCCGCCATGCGCCAAGGCGCCCGCGCCGTGGAAGAGCTGGGCCACCCGGCCGTGCTGGTGGTCTCGCCTGCCATCCGTTCGTGGGTCTCCAAGGCCTCGCGTTTCAGGGTGAGCGACCTGACCATTCTTTCGTACAACGAGATCCCCGAAGACCAAATGGTCAAGGTGATCCACACCGTGCACGCCGACCCGGCTCAGTGAGCCTGATCACCCGCACGGCCCCTGCCCCACCCCGTAACCCGCACCAGCGATACGCCCCATGGAACTCAAACGCATTCTTGCCCGCGACACCCGCAGCGCCACCGAGCAGGCCATTGCCTTGTACGGCCCAGACGTGCTGGTGATTTCCAACCATCAGGTGGACGGCCAGACCGAGCTGGTCGTGGCCTTGGACGTGCAGCCCGAGCCCGCCCCTGCGGCCGTGGTGGCGCCTGCGGCACCGGCTTTTCAGCGCAGCTTTATGCAGGCCCAGCAGGTGACTGCGGTTCAGGTCGAAACACTGGTGGCCACGGAGTCTGAGCCCGTGCCTGAAATAGAAACTGAAAAAACCCTTGAGGCAGTTGTTGAAGTGCCCGCTGTGCGGCTGTCCTCCATCACGCCCCACTTCAGCTCAGCGCCCCGTCCAGCTGCGGCCATTCCTGCCGCCCCTGCGGTGCCGGTGGCCTTGCTCAACCCGCAGCCTCCAGCCCCCGCGCAAGAAGCGTCAGCGGCCACCCCCGCGGCGGCAGAAGTTGAAGCTGCCGCAGCCGCTGAGCCATTGGCTGTAGGCGCTCCCCTCACCGCGTCCCCTCTGGCCGCCGAACTGCAAGCCCAGGCCCAAGCCCGCGACCTGCAACGCAGCCACGAGCTGGTGGATTTGGTGCGCGGCGAAATTGCCGCCCTGCGCCGAGAATTTCGGCTCAGCCAACAAAGCTCAGCTTGGCAAAGCGGCTTGCAACTGCACCCCAGCCTGGGCGTGCTGGTCAATGCCCTCCAAGAAGCACAAGTGCCCATGGCCCTGCGCGCCTTGCTGATGGACGCATTGCAAGACCAAAACGACCCCCACCAAGCCCTGGCGGTGTGGCGCAGCCAGCTCGAGCACAGCTTGGCCCGGCCTCAGCAAGCCATGCCCAGCCAGGGTCTGCATGTGCTGGCCGGCCCCTCAGGCAGCGGCAAAACCATGATGTGCGCCCGCCTGGCCCAGCACGCCAGCGCCCTGCATGGCAGTGAGCGCCTGGCCCTCATCAGCTACCGCGACCACCGGGCCGGTGCCTGGAGCCAAATTCAAATGCTGGGCGCCCAGCTGGGCATAGACTGCTTTCGCGCCAACGACGAAGACGCGCTGCGCCTGCTGGTCGGCGAGCTTGGCCCCCGCAGCCTGGTGCTGATAGACACCCCCGGCGTGCAAATGAGCGAGCGCCTGGCTGAAATCAAGGCCGTGGCCCCGCAAGCGGCCCTGCATGCCGTGGTCAGCGCCGACGCCTCGGGCGCGGCCCTGCGCCGGGTGCTGGTGGACGCAGGCGTGCACTGGCACAGCGTGATGCTCAGCAAGCTCGACGAGACCCAGTCACCCTGGGCTTTGCTGCAACTCTTCAGTGATAATGATTTGAAACTTTCTTGTGCCAGCGGCGGAAGCCGGATGACCGACCTGATGAGCACGTTCACCCTGCCGCAACTGATAGACCTCGCCCTGGCCCCCCTGCTGCCGCAGGCCACAGCCTCTTCGGCCGCCACTGCAACGCGCGCCATGCTTGTGCCCAAGCTTGTCGCGCACGACAAGCTTGAGCCCGCCCCAGTGGCCGAGGCGAGCACCGTGATTCAAGCCGTGACTGTCCCCGCCAAAACGGCCAAAGCCCGTTCGCCACGCAAGGCAGCCGCACCCGCTGCTGCCCGCACTTCCCTTCAACACCAAGCCGCCCCCACCCCAGCATGAGCCTGACTAAACAACCCACCCAGGTCATAGGCATCGCCAGCGGCAAAGGCGGCGTCGGCAAGACCACTGTGTCGGTCAACCTCGCCGTGGCGCTGCAAGCCCAGGGCGAGCGCGTCATGCTGCTGGACGCTGACTTGGGGCTGGCCAATGCGCAAATTGCGCTGGGCACGCCCTGCCCCTACAACCTCAGCCACTTTTTGGCCGGTCAAAAAACGCTGCAAGAGATCATGGTCACCACCCGCCACGGCGTGCGGCTGATCCCCGGCGCCTCGGGCCTGCACGAGATGGCCGGCATCAGCGGCGTGCAGGCGGCGGGCATTGTGCAAGCCTTCAGCGCCTTTGAAGACGAGCTCGACTACCTGATTGTGGACATGGCCGCCGGCATATCGCCGCCTGTGATGGCCTTTATGCAGGCCTGCCCGCGCCGCTTCATTGTGGTGAGGGACGATCCCTCGTCGATCGCCGACGCCTATGGCACCATCAAAGTCTTGATGCAAGACTTTGGCGTCGACGAGATTTACCTGATCCCCAACGGCATGGCCAACCAGCAAGACGGCCAGCTGCTCTACGAGCGCATCAACCAAGTGTGCGCGCGCTTTTTGGGCCGCAGCATCCACTACCTGAGCACCATAGAGCACGACGAGCTGGTGCTGTCTGCCCTGCGCAAGCACCAACCCGTGTTGGAATTTGCCCCCGGCAGCACAGGCGCGCGCGACTTTCGCCGGCTGGCCGAGTCGGTGCGCCAAATGGCCCCCATCACCGAGGCCACGGGCGGCCTGCAGTTCTTTGTTGAGCGCCTGGTCGGGCGCAGCACCTGAAGCGAGAACCCCCCATGTCCGCCAGCACCCGTTTGTACGCGCAGGTTCAAAGCAACCACGAAAGCCACAACGCCGAGGAGGCCCTGGTGATGGCCCACCTGGGCCTGGTCAAGCGTGTGGCCATGCACCTGAAGGTGCGGATTCCGCCCTTCATGGAGCTCGACGAGCTGATCCAGCTGGGCATGATTGGCCTCTTGGAAGCGGCCCGCGCCTACGACCCGACCAAAGGCATTGAATTCGAAAACTTTGCGCACACCCGGGTGCGCGGCGCCATGCTCGACGAGGTGCGTCGCCTGTCGTTTTTGCCCCGCTCGGCGGTGGCGTTCAACAAATCCCACGGCAAAGCCACCGACGAGCTGGCCTCCGAGCTCGGCCGTGCGCCCACCCCGGCCGAAATGGCCGAACACCTGGGCATGGACGTGGACAGCTTTGAAAAAGAGCGCGGCCAGGCCAAGCGCTTTGAGACCTACTCCATGGAAGTAGTGACCGAGGAGGTCATGGCCCTGGCCGACGACAGCAGCCAGCAGCCCGAAGTGATTGTGGAGAACGCCCAGTTCATGGGCGCCGTGGTCTCGGCCATTGGCGACTTGCCCGAGCGCGACCAGCTGCTGATGAACCTCTACTACGTGGAAGAGCTCAACCTCAAAGAAATCGGCGAAGTGCTGGGCGTGACCGAGTCGCGCGTGAGCCAGCTCATCAGCGCCGTGGTCAAGAAACTGCGGGTCACCCTCAAGGTCGAACCCGTGGGCCGGGCCAAAGCCAAGGCCTGAATACGCCCCCGCATTCCTTCCCTCCCCCTCTGGGGGAGGGTCAGGGTGGGGGCATCGCGTGGCACCGCCGTTTCCTCACGCGTGCCCCCCTCCCCAGCCCTCCTGGAGGGAGCCGAATTCCTTCCCTCCCCCTCTGGGGGAGGGTCAGGGTGGGGGCATCGCGTGGCACCCTCGTTCCCTCACGCGGGGGGGGGGGGGGGGGGGGGGGGGGGGGGGGGGGGGGGGGGGGGGGGGGGGGGGGGGGGGGGGGGGGGGGGGGGGGGGGGGGGG
>CANHKH010000075.1 GCA_947460165.1 Comamonadaceae bacterium | reverse complement strand
GGTGGACATGGCCCTGGCCGCCAAAACCTGCGGCTGCGACGCCATCAGCGTGGACTTAGAGCATTCGGTGATTTCTGAGTCGGCGGCCGCGCAGCTGTGCATCACCGCCTTGCACACCGGCGTGACGCCCTTGGTGCGCGTGCCCAGCCTGGATGGGCATTACGCCAACCGCCTGCTGGACGCCGGTGCCCTGGGCGTGATTGCGCCGCATGTGGGCAGCGCCGAAGAGGCCCGCGCCGTGGTGGCCGCCTGCAAGTTTGCGCCCCTGGGCGAGCGCTCGGCCGCGGGCAACTGGCCGCATGTGAACTACCGCCCCGGCGAGGCCCGCGCCTTGCGCGAGGCTTTTAACGCGGCCACCACGGTGGTGGTGATGCTCGAATCTCCCGAGGCGGTGGCCCGGGCCGACGAGATTGCCGCCGTGCCTGGCGTGGACATTTTGCACATAGGCACGGTGGATTTGTGCGACGCCTTGGGCCGGCCTGCCGACTACGGCCACCCCGAGGTGATGGCCTGCCACGAGCGCGTCATTCGGGCCTGCCAGCGCCACGGCAAGGTGGCCGGCGCCGGTGGGCTGGCCCACACCCCCGCGCTGGTGCAGCAGGTGGTGGCCATGGGCGCGCGCTTTGTCACGGCGGGCGTGGACTGGGATTTGATGATGGCCGGCGTGCGCCAGCGCGTGGGCAGCTTGCGGGCATTGACCGTGTGAACCGAGACAACCAAGAACAGGACCAATGAGATAACACCATGGATCAAATACTCAATGTGTTGGTGATGGGCTTGCTGCTGGGGGGCGTTTACGGCCTGGTCAGCGTGGGCTTGAACCTTATTTTTGGCACCGTGCGCATCGTCAACTTTGCCCAAGGCGAGTTGGTGATGTTTGGCATGTACGGCAGCTACTACGCCTACAACATGCTGGGCATGAGCCCGTACCTGTCGGTGTTTTTGGTGGCCCCCGCCGTGGGCCTGCTCGGGGTGTTGATTCAGCGCTTGGTCATTCAGCCGCTGCACAACGAATCGAACATGCAGATCTTTGCCACCTTTGGCCTCTTGATGATGTTCCAAAACATCATGCTGGCTTTCACCCGGGGCGAGGCCCGCAGCGTGGGCGGCGACTTTGGCACGGTGGTGATTGAAATTGGTGATTTGAAAATCGGCGCGGTGCGGCTGCTGACCTTTGTCATCACCACCGCCATCACCATAGGCTTGCACCTGTTTCTCACGCGCACCATCACCGGCAAGTCGGTTCGGGCGGTGACGCAAGACAAGCGCGCCGCACGCACCATGGGCATCAACGTCGAGAAAACCTTTCTCATGACCTTTGGCATAGGCGCGGCCCTGGCGGGCCTGGCCGGGGTGATGCTCACGCCCATTTACTCCATCACGCCTGGCGTGGGCGGCAACTTCATCTTGGCTGCTTTTGCGGTGGTGGTGTTGGGCGGCTTGGGCAGCGTGTGGGGCGCCTACCTGGGCGGGCTGATTGTGGGCGTGGTCGAGGCTTTTGCCGGCTACTACATAGACCCTGCGCTGCGCCACGCCATTTGGTTCTTGATTTTCTTGGTCGTGTTGATCATCCGTCCGGCCGGCCTCATGGGCCAGGTGGGCGCTGAGGAGGTGGGTTTCCGTGAACAAAACTAATGCATCACGGCCTTTGGCCGAGCGCGCCGCTGCCGTGGCGCCCGAGGTGTCTGGCCTGCAGTCGCCAGCCACCGCCTTGTGGCGCTACCTGGCCCTCATGGGTCTGGCGGGTTTGCCCCTGGTGTTTTTGGCCAAGGACCCGTATTGGCTGAACATCATTGCGTTCACCTACCTCATGGGCGGGCTGGCGGCCGCCTGGAACATCATTGGCGGCTTTGGCGGGCAGTTCTCGCTGGGCCACGGGGTGTTTTTTGGCATAGGCGCTTACGCCACTGCCGTGGGCACCACCACCTACGGCGCCTCGCCCTGGCTCATCATGGTGCCGGCGGCGCTGGCGGCAGCGGCCGTGTCCATGCTGATTTCTTGGCCCACCTTTCGCTTGCGCGGGCCGTTTTTTGCCATTGCCACCATGGCGTTCAACGAGGTGGCTTTTGTGCTGGCCAACCACTTTGACTCCTTCACCGGCGGGCCGCGCGGCATCATGATTCCGTTCAAGGCCGGCTTTGCCAACATGATCTTCAAGGAGCGCTGGCAGTACGCGGTGCTGATGTTTGCCTTTGTGGCCCTGGTCATAGGCGTGTCGGTGTGGCTGCGCCGCAGCCGCCTGGGCTACTACCTGTTGGCCGTGCGCGAAGACGAAGACGCCGCCCGCGCCTGCGGCATTGACGTGTTGGCCATCAAGCTCAAGGGCATGGCGCTGAGCGCCTTTCTCACCGCCATGGGCGGCACGCTGTTCACCATGTACCTGCGCTTTATTGACCCGCCCACCTTGTTCACTTTGCAAGACGTGGGCGTGAAGTTCGCACTGCTGTCCCTGATTGGCGGGGTGGGAACGGTGGCCGGCCCGCTCTTGGGCGCGGCACTCATCGTGCCTTTTGAAAACTTTTTGCGCGCCGAGCTCGCTGACGCCCTGCCGGGCATGAACCTGGCTATTTTGGGTCTGTTGATGGTGCTGGCCGCGCTCTTTATGAAGCGCGGCGTGGTGGGCGCCCTGGAGGACCTGGTGGCGTGGGTCAAACGCAAATTTGGAGGTCGGTCATGAGCACCCCCCTGCTGCAAACACGCTCGGCCAGCAAGCACTTCATGGGCCTCAAGGCCGTGGACGAGGTCTCGCTGGCCGTCCACAAGGGCGAGGTGGTCAGCATCATCGGCCCCAACGGGGCGGGCAAGACCACCTACTTCAACTTGCTCACCGGCCAGCTCGCGCCCACGCTGGGCGAGGTCAGCTTGCGCGGGCAGGTCATCAACGACTTGGCGCCGCACCAGCGCGCCAAGCTGGGCATGGGCCGCACCTTTCAGATCGTCAAGCCCTTGGTGGCTTTGTCGGCGCTTGAAAACGTGATGGTGGGCGCCTTTTTGCGCCACCCGCGCCACGCCGATGCGCGCGACCAGGCCATGGCCGTGCTGACCCGGGTGGGCCTGGGGGCCCTGGCCAAGCGGCGCGCCGGTGAGCTCACGCTCAGCGAGCGCCGCCGGCTGGAGGTGGCCCGCGCGCTGGCGCTGGACCCCGAGATCATGCTGCTCGACGAGGTCATGGCGGGCCTGAACCAAAGCGAAACCGGCCGCTGCATAGACCTGCTGCGCAGCTTGCACGAGGAATTGGGCCTGACTTTTTTGATCATTGAGCACAACCTCAAGGTGGTGCGGGCGTTTTCCGAGCGCGTGGTCGTGCTCGACAGGGGTCGCTTGATTGCCGAGGGCACGGCCGACGACATTTTGAGTTCACCCGAGGTGGTGAAGGCTTATCTGGGAGAGGGGCACCAATGGACACCATCCTGAACGTCAGCCGGGTGTGTTCCGGCTACGGTGAATTGCCGGTTTTGCAAGACGTGGACCTGCAGGTCCAGCGCGGCGAAATCGTGGCCGTGGTGGGCGCCAATGGCGCGGGCAAAACCACGCTGCTGCTGACCATCAGCGGCCACCTCAGGGCGCAGTCCGGCAGCATCACCTTCAATGGCGAGGACGTCAGCGCCCAGCCGGCCCATGCGGCAGTCGGGCGGGGGCTGGTCATGGTGCCCGAGAGCGGGCGGCTGTTTCCCTTCATGACCGTGCTTGAAAACCTGGAGTTGGGCGCTTTTCATGACAAGGCCAGGGCCCACATGAAGACCAATTTGCAAGAGGTGATGGAGTACTTTCCCATCTTGGCCGACAGGCGCGGCCAGCTGGCCGGGCGCTTGTCAGGCGGTGAGCGCCAAATGTGCGCGCTGGCCCGCGCCATGATGGGCATGCCCCAGCTGCTCATGCTTGACGAGCCCTCCCTGGGTTTGGCACCCATCATGATCGATCGGGTGTTTGAGTTGGTGAACAACCTGGTCGCCAAAAAAGGGCTGTCGGTGCTGCTGGTCGAGCAAAATGTGCGCAATGCTTTGCAGATGTGTCAGCGCGGCTATGTCATTGAACACGGCCAGCTGCTCAAAACGGGCAGCGGCCAGGAGCTGCTGCGCGACCCCGATGTGCAACGTTCTTACATGGGCCTTTGATGACTGATACGGTGTGTGTGGTGGGTGGGGGCGCCGGTTTTGCCGGCGACCGGATAGACCCGGCCTTGGTGCTGGCCCGCGCGGGCGTGGACGCCGTGGTGCTCGAATGCCTGGCCGAGCGTACCTTGGTGCCCGGTTTGCGCGCCCGGCGAGAGAACCCCCAAGCGGGCTTTGACCCCCGCTTGAGGCGCAGGCTCACGCCGCTCTTGCCGCTGGCCCGCGAGATGGGCTGCCGCATCGTTTCTAACTTTGGCGCGGCCAACCCACAGGCCGCAGGCGAGTACATTGCCCGCCTGGCCCGGGAACTGGGCATCCACGGCCTGCGCGTGGCGGCGGTCGTGGGCGACGACGTGATGGCCCGCCAGGCCCAGGTGCGCTGGGTGCGCGAGCCCGACGCGCCCTTGCTGGGCGCCCACGCCTACCTGGGCTGCCACCCGCTGGCCGACGCCCTGGCCCAAGGCGCCGACGTGGTGGTGACCGGCCGGGTGGCCGACTCAGCTCTCTTTTCAGCCGTGGCCCGCGACCGCTTGCAGCCCGGTGAACATGCCCTGGCTGGGGCCATAGGCGTGGGCCATTTGCTCGAATGCGGCGGTCAGCTCACGGGCGGCAACTACGAGCCCATTGCCGGGCTGGGCCGCCCGCCGTTGACGGCCGAGCAGTACGCCCAGCTGGGCTACCCGCTGGCGCGCATTGCCGCCGATGGGTCGGCCGAAATTGGCGTGGCCCCGGGCGCGCCCGGCATTGTGGACGCCATGACCTGCACGTTGCAGCTGCTCTACGAGGTGCACGACCCGTCACACTACGCCACACCCGATCTGGTGGTGGACTTCAGCGGCGTGCGCTTTGAACAAGTGGGCGAGCAGCGCGTGCGCATGAGCGGCGTGCGCTCCAAAGGGCCGCCGCCCACGCTCAAGGTGGCCGGTTTCGTGGACAAGCCCGGTTTCATCATGGACTGCGAAATTACGCTGGCCGGCGCGGGTGCGCACGAGCGCGGCGAGCTCATGGCCCGCGCTTTGCGCCTGCGCTTGGCGGCCTGGGGCGAAGAAGACGTGAGCGTGGATCTGGTGGGCGTGAACTCGGTGCTGGGCGCGGGCTCGCAGCGCCTGCATGGCGCGCTGCCCGAACTGCGTGTGCATGTCTCGGCCCGCTGCGCGGACGCCGAGGCGGCCCAGGCCATTGAAGACGAGGTCTACGCCATGACCTTGTCCGGCCCGGCCGGTGGAAGCAGCGTGCGCAGCGAAAAGCGCCCCCGCATTGAGATTTTGGACGGCTATATCGCACCCTTAGAGGTGCCCACGCACTTGGTTTGGAGCACCTCATGAGAGTGGGCGACATCGCAGCCGGCCGCGCCGGCGACAAGGGCGACATGCTGGACCTCACCTTGGTGGCGCGCGATGCCAAGGCCTACACGCTGCTGAGCCTGGCGCTCACGCCCGAGCGCCTGGCGCCCCTGCTCAGCCGGGTGGTGCCCGGGCCGGTGCAGCGCTACGAGCTGCCTGGCCTCATGGCCTTGAAGTTTGTCTTGCCCCAGGCCTTGCCGGGTGGGGTGTATGCCTCGCTCAGGCCAGGCCTGCATTGGCAAAAAGCGGCCATTTGGCTGCTGCTGGACATTGAACTGGACAGCGACGCCCAAGGCCAGCCGCGCCTGCGTTTCCCGCAAGACGTGGAGCCCAAGCCGTGAGCCAGCCCGAGAATTTTTGGCACGCCCAGGGCGCCACCCGGCTGGAGCAGGTGTTTGGCGACCGCATCGAGGCTTGCTTTGCCCAGCGCCCGCGCAGCTTGCACCAGCTGCTGGCCACCGCCGCCGAGTTGCACGCTGAGCGCTGCGCGCTGGTCTGCGGCAGCGAACGCCTGAGCTTTGCCCAGCTCTTGCACGCCTCGGCTGAGCTGGCCGCCGGCATGGCCCATGCGGGTGTGCAGGCCGGCGACCGGGTGGCCCTGCTGCTGGGCAACCGCATTGAATTTGTGGTCACCTTGTTCGCGGCTGCCCGGCTGGGCGCCATCAGCGTGCCGCTCAGTGTGCGCGAGCAAGCCCCTGGCTTGGCCTATATGTTGGAGCACTGCGGCGCGGTGCTGCTGGTGCACGAGGCCGAGCTGGCCAACTTGTTGCCTGCGCCCGAGGCCGCACCCGCCTTGCGCGAACGTTGGCAGGTGGGCCAGGGCCCCTTGGCCGCAGGCAGCCGCTTGTATACAGAGCAGTCCTTGGCGCAAGACATTCCTGTGGCCCCTGTGCATGAGCAAGACACCGCCGTCATCCTCTACACCTCGGGCACCACAGGTCGGCCCAAAGGCGCCATGCTCAGCCACTTGGGCATTGTGCATTCTTGCTTGCACTATCAGGTGGCCATGGGCTTGGGGCCAGACGACGCCACCGTGGCGGCCGTGCCGCTCAGCCACGTCACCGGCCTGGTGGCGCTGGCCACCACCTTTGTGCATTGCGGCGGCAAGATGGTCATCATGCCCGCCTTCAAGGCCGCCGATTACCTGGCCCTGGCGGCGGCCGAGCGCATCACGCACAGCCTGATGGTGCCGGCCATGTACAAGCTGTGCCTGATGGACGCGCGCTTTGGCGAGCACGACTTGCGCGCCTGGCGCGTGGGCGGCTACGGCGGCGCGCCCATGCCGGTGGCCACCATCGTGGAGCTGGCAGGCAAGCTGCCCGGCCTGGCGCTGATGAACTGCTACGGCTCCACCGAAACCACCTCGCCCGCCACCCTCATGCCACCTGGCCAAACCCGCGCCCACAACGACACCGTGGGCCAGCCCTTGCACTGCGTGGACATGCGCGTGATGGACGACGACGGCCGCGAGCTGCCCGCAGGCACGCTGGGCGAGCTCTGGATCAAAGGCCCCAATGTGGTCCGCGGCTACTGGCGCAACCCCGAGGCCACGCAAGCCAACATCACGGGCGGCTATTGGCGCTCTGGCGACTTGGGCACCATAGACGCGCAAGGCTATGTGCGCGTGATGGACCGCAAAAAAGACATGATCAACCGGGGTGGCCTGAAGATCTACACCATAGAGGTGGAAAATGCCCTCTACGAGCACCCCGCCGTGGCCGAATGCGCAGTGGTGGCCAAGCCCTGCCCGGTGCTCGGCGAGCGGGTGCATGCCTTTGTCGGCCTCAAGCCTGAACACACGCCCAGCGCAGCGCTGGAGGCCGAGATGGCCCAGCACTGTGCCAGCCGCTTGTCGGACTACAAAGTGCCCGAATCACTCAGCCTGCGCCAGACACCGTTGCCGCGCAACGCCAACGGCAAGCTGCTCAAGCGCGAGATGCGCGACGAGGTGGCTGCCGCCTTCCCCCCTGTGCTGGAGAAACGCCCATGAGCACCCCCCAATCGCTGGACGCAGGCAGCTTTGTCAACTCACTGGAAGAGCTTCGCACCCTGGCCGGCCAAGAGGTGTTTGTCACCGACTGGGTGCAGCTTTCTCAGCGCCACATCGACTTGTTTGCCGAGGCCAGTGGCGACTTTCAGTGGATACACGTGGACGTGGCGCGCGCCCAAAAAGAGTCGCCCTACGGCAACACCATTGCGCACGGCTTTCTCACGCTCTCGCTCTTGGGCCAGTTTTACGCCAAGCATGTGAGCCTGCCCTTTTGCGACATGGGTTTGAACTACGGCCTCAACAAGGTGCGCTTCACCAGCCCGGTGGTGGCGGGCAGCCGCTTGCGCGGGCGCTTTGTGCTGGCCCGGCTGGACGACATTGCCGGCGGCGTGCAACTGACCTTTGCCGTGACCTTGGAGGTCGAGGGCCAAGAGCGCCCCGCCTTGGTCGCCGAGTCCGTGATTCGCCAGTACTTCACAGCGCCTGTCGTTTAAAGCCTGTGCTGTCATTTTCCTTTTTTGAATGTTGGAAGCCCCATGAAAGCTTTGATTTGCCACGCCTTCGGCCCCATTGACCAGTTGCGCGTGGAGGACATGCCCGACCTGGTCCCCGGCCCCGGCGAGGTGGTGCTGCGCGTGCGCGCGGCCGGGGTGAATTTCCCCGATGCGCTCATTGTGCAAAACCTCTACCAGTTCAAGCCCACGCCGCCGTTCTCGCCCGGGGGCGAGTCGGCCGGCGAGGTGCTGGCCGTGGGCGAGGGCGTCACCCGCTTCAAGGTGGGCGACGCGGCCATTGCACTGACCATTTGGGGCGGCTTTGCCGAGCAGGTGCGGGTGCGCGAAGAGCAGTTGTTTGCACTGCCCGAGGGCATGCCTTACGAGGTGGCCGGTGCTTTGCTTTTGACCTACGGCACCTGTTTGCACGCGCTGCGCGACCGGGCCAATGTGCAAGCCGGCCAAACCGTGCTGGTGCTGGGGGCGGCGGGCGGCATAGGCACGGCCACCATTGAGCTGGCCAAGGCCATGGGCGCGCGCGTGATTGCAGCCGCTTCCACGGCCGACAAGCTGGACCTGTGCCGCCGCCTGGGCGCCGACGAGTGCATCAACTACCGTGAACAAAACTTGCGCGACGAGCTCAAGCGCCTGACGGGCGGGCAGGGCGTGGACGTGGTGATGGACCCGGTGGGCGGCGACTTGGCTGAACTGGCCCTGCGCTCCATGGCCTGGCGCGGCCGCTATTTGGTGGTGGGCTTTACCGACGGGCAAATCCCCCGCCTGCCGCTCAACCTGGTGCTGCTCAAGGGCTGCGCCATCGTCGGCGTGTTTTGGGGCGACTTTATCCGCCGCGAGCCGGCGGCTGCCGCGCAAGACCTGCACGATTTGGTGGCGATGTACCGCGACAAGCGCATTCACCCCTTGATTTCTGGCCGCTACACCCTGCAAGACGCCCCGCAAGCCATTGCCGCCCTGGCCGAGCGCCGGGCCCAAGGCAAGCTCATCGTTTTGCCTTGATTATTCATAAAGGTAAACAGTCCATGACCCAGCGCGTGACCATCATCACCGGAGGCTCAGGCGGCGTGGGCGAGGCCGTGGCCTTGCAACTGGCCCGCCAAGGCCAGGCCCTGCTGATCAACTACAGCCGCAACCGCGACTTGGCAGACGCCGTGGTCCAAGCCTGCCAAGCCGCAGGCGGCCAGGCACTGGCCGTGCAAGGCGATGTGGCCAGCGACGCCGACTGCCAAGCCCTGGCCGACGCGGCCATGGCCCACTTTGGCCGCATAGACAACCTGGTCAACTGCGCGGCCACCACGCAGTTTGTGCCCATGGCCAACCTGGACGGCGTGCAGGCCGAGGACTTTTTACGGGTCTATGGTGTCAACGCCGTCGGCCCCTTTCAAATGGCCCGCGCCGCTGCCCGCCACATGGGCGAAGGCAGCGCCATCGTCAATGTGTCGTCCATTGCCGGGCAAACCGGCAGCGGCTCCTCGTTTCCCTACGTGATGTCCAAGGCCGCGCTCAACATCTTGACCGTGGGCCTGGCGCGCAACCTGGCGCCGCGCGTGCGCGTCAATGCGGTGCTGCCCGGCATGATTGAAGGGCGCTGGATGCGCGGCGGCCTGGGCGACGAGGCCTACGAGCGTGTCAAGGGCCAGTACTCGGCCAACTCGCTCTTGGGCTGCATCAGCACCCCCGAGCAAATCGCCAGCGCCGTGGTGTGGCTGCTCGAGCCCGGCTCCATGGTCACCGGCCAGCAAATCGTGGTGGATGGCGGCTTCATGCTGGGCAAACCGCCTTCGGCCGCGGGCGCCACCCCAGCGCTGTCGCAAGTGCCTGCAGCTTCGACATGAGCTTGGGCTTGGCGGCAAGCCGCGCTGCCCCCGTGGCGGCCTGGGGCTTTGAGCCAGAGCGCCTGGAAGCTTTTTTGCGCCAGCGCCTGCACTTGCATGGGCCCATGCAGCTGCAGGCCATCAGCGGCGGGCAGTCCAACCCCACGTTTTTCGTCAGTTTTGACAATCGTCGCCTGGTGCTGCGCAAAAAGCCCGCAGGCGCGGTGCTGCCCTCGGCCCACGCGGTGGACCGGGAATTTCGCGTCATGCAGGCCCTGGCCGCCAGCGCCTTGCCCGTGCCGCCCATGCTGCTCTTGCACCCAGAGCCCGACGTGCTGGGCACGGCTTTTTATGTGATGGAGCGCGTCGAAGGCCGCGTCTTCAACGACAACGCGCTGCCCGACATGGCCCCCGACCAACGGCGCGCCATCTACCTGGCCATGGCCGAGACCCTGGCCGTGCTCCACAGCCTGGACCCTGAGGCCCTGGGCCTGGCCAGCTTTGGCAAACCCGGCAATTACTTTGAGCGCCAACTGGGCCGCTGGACCCAGCAGTGGGCGCTGTCCAAAACGCGCGAGAACCCCGCCATTGACGAGCTGCTGGCTTGGCTGGCCGCGCACCTGCCCGCTGGCAGCGACAACGAGACCCGGCTCACGCACGGCGACTTCAAGCTCAACAACCTCATGTTCCACCC